>JBBSFA010000087.1:0-8014 GCA_038239185.1 Elainellales cyanobacterium
AAATGACGACAATGACTCGATCTTTGGGTGCAGGCTTAGCAGCGGGTGGTTTTGGTTTATCTAGAAGCGGCTTAGTTAATAGCGCCGCCAAACCAAGCACTAAGATTTCAACCATTTTCAGGCACTCCAATATTAAAATCTGATGTTGGTATCATACATGAAATCATTTTTTGAGATCAACTAAAAGCGACATGACAATTTGCAGAGGCTGATCTCACTCAGCCGATCGATGCGCTAACATTTCTGAAATTTTCCTCTTTTCTCTTATGCCCGATCGCTTCTCCGACATTGGTACTCACTGGGCGAAAGCCTGCATCCTGAAGCTGGCTGAGTCAAATATCGTCAGTGGATTTCCAGACGGGAGCTTCCGCCCCGATGCCGTTCTGACTCGCGCTGAATTTGCCGCCCTGATGTTTGTGGCATTCCCCAACCTGCCGATCGGGCGACAAGCCGTCTACTTCCCCGATGTGCCACAGGCAAACTGGGCATATAACGCCGTCAAATGGGGCTACGAGCGGGGCTTGTTTTCTGGCTATCCAGAAGGCTATTTCAAGCCAGTTGTGCCGATTCCTCGGATGCAGGTGCTGGTGGTGCTGGTGACGGCGTTGCGGTTGCCCAAGCCCGATCGCGTGGATGAAACGCTGACGCTCTACTTTGACGATGCGACTGATATTCCCGACTGGACACGCTGGGCGATCGCGGCTGCTACGCTAGACAACCGCATCGTCAACGCGCCGGATGTCCGCCGCTTCCGCCCCACCCAAAACGCGACTCGCGGCGAAATCGCTGCCCTGCTCTGTGCCGCACTCAACCTCACCGATGTGCTGCCGCTCCAGTATGCGACCTGGGCGGGTGGCATTTACGACATCACGGGGTCGGTGACTGTACCGTTTGCCCGGTGGCAGGGGTGCGCGCGGCTAATGCGAGATATCCAGACGATCTTGACTGACTTTCGGATCTATCCTGGCGGGGCGATCGACGGGCGCTACACTTCGCAAACCGAGCAGGCATTACACCAGTTCTGCGATTTCTACGGGCTAAGCAACATGATCACTGGTGTATTGGATGAGGACTTCGCTTGGTCGCTCACCCATGCCAATCCAGTGGACTTCATCGTGGCAAACACCGATCGCCAGCAAACCTTTAACGATTACCTGGCGCAGCAAGCAGGTTACAACGCCGACAAACTGGCTTTTCTCGATCGCGGTGCTGAAACTTCGCCTTACGTCAATGAGATTCCCCAGTTTCCCGATCGCCTGAACCAAAGACCCAACGGCACGACAATCGCCTCGTTCGGAGCCACCGCCGTCCAGAAGAGCACGAATGCTAGGGTTACCTATGACCTCTATCCTGCCAGAGGCGAACGACCACCGATCGATGGGATTGGACTGGATTTTCTCAACTCCGATGTGCTGCAAGCCTGCGTCTGCATCGGCAGTTTTGTCGATGGCGCGATTCGGGCCCACTGGCTGGGCAAAGATGCGCTCAAGCCTGCCCAACTCTGGAGCAGCACCAAGTTTTTGCCGATGCTCAACGTTCTCTGTCAGGCAAACGCGACGGATGCCAAAGCGCAGATCAAAGACTGTGTGGTTTGCCCCACGGATACCAAAAATGGCTACAACTTCTACGAGCTAGCAGCGGGACTGGTCAATTATCACAGCCCGATCGCCTCTTCTAATGCGATCGCCGCAACCTTCAAGCAGTTCTCTACGCCTGCCAAGCTGCAAGCCTGGGTGCAGGGCATCACGGGCAACTACAGCACTCAGTTTCAGGGGCGCTATGGAGAACCGCCGATTTTAGACTCGCCTGATCTGTGGAGCAATCCGCTCGGCAAAGCGATTTTGAAGCCAGCCTATGCCAGTCACTCTGGCGATAATCTGCTGTCTACTTATGATCTGGTGCGGTTTATCTCGATGCTGGGCTGGCACAACTATTTGGCAGAGGGGGCGCAGTTGCCCGCAGCCCGCTGGGACAGTTTGGCAACGGTGGTGCAGGCAATGGCACAGGACACGGCGCGCTATGTGGATGTGGCGATCGCAACCCTAGGCTTAGCTCCGGCGATCGCTTCTCCGGTGATTCTTTCCAAGCTAGGCTTTGGGCGGAGCGACAGCCGCGATCGAACGGAGCTATGCTACGTGGCTTTCGTGCAATTTCTCGACAGTCGCTCTCAAGATCACCCAGCGACGCTCAGAACGGTCAGTCTGGCGCTGTTGGTCGCTAGGAGCACAGGAGATGCCAATGCCGAAGCCTGCCAAGCGGATGCCCGAATGGCGGCAGAAGTGACGGAGATTTTGCGGCGAGTGGTCACGCAGGAGCTAGTTTAATTCAGCTATAAGCGGCTCAGCCTGTCAGATGATTAGACTCCGCGACGGGCTGATCGGATTGCTCGATCGCTGCCTGAACCGCTGCCTGAGTCGTCGCCATCCGCCAGTCGTCCGGCGATCGCGCCTCCGACAGGAAAAAGGCCAACACTGCCGATTGGGATTCGAGCGCGATCAGGATCGCAAATCCAGCTTTTGCCCCAAAGGCGATCGCAATTTGATTTCGCAAAAAGTAAGATTCAGACTGGGCGGAGACATCGAAAATCCATTCTGGCTGCTGAGACTCCCCAACTCGCCCTGGCAAGCCTTCGCCCAGCCGCAGGAAAAACTTTTCGCTACAAACGCGAAACTGCTCCCAGGCTCGTTTGCCATCGGCAGTGAGGTCAGAATGCACAAACCAGGCATCATCCAACTGTAAAAATTCGTTGTCTGGTTCAATCAACCAGGCTTCACCGTAGTCCCAGTGAGCCGCTTCACAGGCTTTTTGCAGAATGGTATGCAGCATAAGCAGAGCAACTTAAGCAAAGAACAAATTTACCATTAGAGAATAAACCGGGGAACTGGAATTCAGCCAAAGAGTGACTATTAATTATAATGCACTGTAAAAACCCCAATGAGTTTCGCTAACAAACTAGAAGCCTCCATCCTCCGGAACGACAGCCTGCTATTCGCAGGACTTGACCCTAATCCAGAGATGCTGCCCGATCGCTTTCGCAACAATCCAGACTTGATTGCCTGCCTCCAGGCGTGGATGCAATTCGTGATTGAGCAGACGGCTGACCTTGTTTGTGCTTATAAGCCAACTCTCGGGTTCTATCAGGCTTTAGGAGCGGCTGGATTGGAACTGCTTCAGCAGGTTCTGAGCACAATTCCGCCTCACATCCCAGTTATTTTGGATGCTAAGTTTGCCGATCTCAATCCCAGTACACTCTTGGCTCAGACGATCTTTGAGCAGTGGCGTGTGGATGCCGTGACTTTGAGTCCTTATGCTGGGCAGGATCAGGCGGCTCCTTTTCTGGTTTATCCGGACAAAGCAGTCTTTGTGCTGTGTTGTACGTCGAATCACTCAGCGATCGCGCTACAACAGCACTTTGGTTCAGATCCGCTCTATTTACAAGTGGTGCAAGCAGCGAGAACTTGGGGTACTCCAGAACAGGTGGCACTGGAGGTCGGCACCTCTTCACCAGAGATATTGCGGCAAGTAAGAGCGATCGCCCCGGAGCGGTTGATCTTGGCTCGTAGCATCTGGCAGGAAGAGACAGCCCTGACTCAACTGCTGGCAGCAGGTTTAACCTCTAGCGGAGAGGGATTATTGATTCCAATTCCCCAAGATTGGTTAAGCCGGGAGCAGATTGCTGAATCTGTCAAAACTCTCCAAAGCGAGGTGAATCAAACCAGAGCGCAACTGGCTCAAGCCCACTCTAGCTGCGAGCTATGGTTTGCTGATGTTTGCACCTTGAATCCACAGCCGTATTTCGATTTGATTCTGCAACTCTACGATGTGGGTTGCATCTTATTTGGTGAGTTTGTCCAAGCTTCTGGAGCCACCTTCCCGTACTATATCGATCTGCGCAAAATCATCTCAAACCCACAGCTTTTTCATCAAGTGCTGAATGCCTATACTGAAATCCTCAAAGATCTGAGGTTCGATCGCATTGCCGGAATTCCCTATGGCTCTTTGCCAACTGCGACTGGATTAGCGCTGCGCCTCAATCGCCCCATGATCTTTCCTCGTAAGGAAGTGAAGGCACATGGGACTCGGCGGTTGATTGAGGGCAATTTTGAGCCTGGAGAAACGATCGTCGTGGTCGATGACATTTTGATTAGCGGGAACAGCGCGATGGAAGGAGCGGCAAAACTGCAATCGACAGGCTTACAAGTCCAGGATATTGTTGTGTTTCTAGATCACGGGCAGGGCGTGAAAGAGAAACTGCAAAATCATGGCTATCGGGCACACTCGGTGCTGACGATCGCTGAGATTACAGAAACCCTGTATCAAGCAGGGCGGCTCAACAAAGCACAATTCATGACCCTCTCCGAAGCAGAGTAACTTCCTGATTGTTGATCCCCTGATTGTTGATCCATTGTCGGAAATCTGACGAAACTTTTGATCAATGATGCCTAATGCTGCATCTTTGAGTAGATGTGGGCGCTGACCTTCTAGGTAAACTGAAAGGTATGGAAAATACTCTATTCGATCGCACCTTCCGCGACAGCGAAGGCAATATTGTTTTGGCTCAGATGCCAAACCCACCGATCTTGGTTTGGGGCGCAGCGAGCTTGCTTCAGCTTGTTTGGACAAGTGGCAAGATCCACACAGGATTAGATTGGATCGCGTTTGGGTCACTATTTACATGGGCTTGGCAAGAGTTATTTCAAGGCGTTAACTATTTCCGCAGAGCGCTTGGTCTGGCGGTGCTGATTGGGGCGATCGCATTCAAAGTTCAATCCTCCTTCGATTAAAAATTTATTTTCAACCCATCAGCCCCGATCCCAACATTCTGACCCTACTGACGATCGGCACTGCCGAGAACGTCAGAGCACACATCTTGCGACAACACACGCTTGGCGTTGCCGAAGCCGATGCTTGGAGCAAACCGATCCCAGTCCCCAATTGTCCCGGCAAAGTCATCTGTGCGCTCAACCGCATCATGGTCTAGCCCGCTCAAAATCTGCGATCGCCTGAGCCGCTTGTGTCGGGACATCACGGCTGAAGTTGAGGCGATCGCGCCTGATCGTGGAAACCCCAGATCTGGTTTTTGGTGCAACACTTGCGCCACGCCAAAAACAAAATCTGGGGTTGAGGGCATTTATTATCGATCGGCTAAATCTACATCGGCTAATATTCTTTCGATGCCGATGTCAGACTAGCGAGAGCGATAAGGGACAGTCTTATCAATGTCAATGTCATAAACCGAAGTTCTGCCAGGAGTACCAGCGGATGGGCTGATGCTCCGAGCCATATTCAGGAACAAATTAGGATCGCCAACCTTGAGTTGCTTGTCGTAAGAGCGGAAATTGCGAACCACTTCTTGCCAGATCGTTTGAGGGAAGCCCAACTGAGCGCGATGGTAGGCATCGTAGCGAGGAGAGGTAATGTTGAAGGGAGTCTCACCGATCGCGCGGCTAGGCAGAGTCCGACGACGGTGATAAGGAACCGTGTTTTCCCCAAAGTTTTCAATATACTCATCGCTGTTAAGCAGCTCATCCACAAAGCCTTTCACGCCTTTAGTCATGACTACGGCTGACCAGGCAATCTTCTCGCGCTCATTGTACACTCGCCGTCCCAAAACCTTCTCAATGCAATGTTCCACAAAGCGATAATTGCTGTTTTTATCGTAGAAACTATCGATAAAGGTTTTAGAGAGCAACAGCCCCCGGATAAAGTCACGCACTGTAATTTGTCTGTTGCGAAGTTGAGATTCCAGAACGGTTTCACGATCCCACTTAAACGCATGGAAGAAAATCTGGCGATAGGCAGCATTAATCAGATCTCCCGTTTCTGTAGGGGAGAATTGATCATCAGATGAGTAAATAATCGCTTCGTCATCCCGTGCACCCAGTGGGGCGACACGCTGATTGGGGCAGGAAGGCAAATAAGTTAATAAAGGAATAGCCACTCTTACACAGGCTCCTAGCTTACTAAACTTCTCAAGAGTATTGCGATCATCATAAAGTGGGAGCGGATTTCAATCTGCATCAGCCGAATAAAACGTTACAGATTGTGATGTTTAAATCGGGAAAAACAGCAGCCTTAAATCAGGATATTTTCCAGTTGGTTCAACTGTTCAAGCGACTTTAGGGTGCTTCAAATTCATTGAAAAATAACTTAATATTAAGAATAAGTTACAACACAAGAATTTCAGAAAAAAGTTTATAAGTCTTGCTGGAAAAGGATTTTGGCTTTTTCTAATTTTTTTCGATCGCCTCTCTAGGTAATTTTTTCTAATTGCACAAATTCTACACAAATAAATTGATTTAATCAGGGGTAGTCTAAAAACCGCTCAATCCTTAGCTGCGATGGATAAGGGTTTAGATTTCTCAGTTATCTATAAATACTCAATTGACCCAAATTTAGGAGATTGAATCAATGCTAGATGCGTTTACAAAAGTGATTTCCCAAGCTGATACGCGCGGTGAGTTGGTCAATAATACTCAAATTGATGCGCTGCTGGGTGTGGTTAAGGATGGTGCTAAGCGCTACGACGTTGTGAACCGCATTACTAGCAACGCATCGACGATCGTGGCTGATGCAGCGCGGGCTTTGTTCGCTGAGCAACCTCAGTTGATTGCACCGGGCGGTAATGCTTACACCAACCGTCGAGTTTCGGCTTGTGTGCGCGACATGGAAATCATCTTGCGCTACGTCACCTATGCCGTGTTCATCGGCGATGCTAGCGTGTTAGACGATCGCTGCCTCAACGGTTTGCGCGAAACCTATTTGGCTTTGGGCGTTCCTGGCGGTTCCATGGCAAGCAGCATCCTCAAGATGAAAGACGCTGCCATTGCCATTGCCAACGATCGCAACAACATTCAACCCGGCGATTGCAGCTCTCTGATGGCTGAATTGGCGAGCTACTTCGATCGGGCAGCTTCAGCCGTAGGCTAATGGCTCATTTGACAAAACTGCATCCAACTCAAACTTTGTAAAACACTTGTAAAACACTAGGGAGATATCGCGCTAATGAAAACGCAATTGATCGAAGCAGTCGCAACCGCTGATTCCCAGGGACGTTTCCTCAGCAACACCGAATACCAAGTTGCTTTTGGCCGCCTCCGTCTCGCCACTGCGGATCTAGAAGCCGCCAAGGCATTGGGCGCTAAAGCCGCTCAGTTGACCGAAGGCGCTGCAAATGCCGTCTACCAAAAGTTCCCGTACACCACCCAAATGCAAGGCAATAACTATGCCTCTGATGCGCGGGGCAAGAGCAAGTGTTCGCGGGACATTGGCTACTATGTGCGGATGATTCAGTACTGCCTGATCGCAGGTGGCACAGGTCCTGCGGATGACTATCTGCTGGCGGGTCTGGCGGAGATGCACAGAACGTTCGAGCTGTCTCCAAGCTGGTATGTCGAGGCGCTCAAGTACATCAAGGCGAACCATGGTCTATCAGGTGATCCGGCACTTGAGGCGAATTCCTACATCGACTACATGATCAATGCCCTGAGCTAAGGGTGGCTCTTGCCCGGAAAAGGAAACTGCTTTATCTCTTAGCGGATTGTCTTAAGAGATATAGGTTGTTTCGTTTTCCGGGCTATTTTCTAAAATCTATTTTCTAAAGTTTTGGTGCAAAACACTGTACATTTCTGAGTGACTAGGGGGAAACCATGGTTGGCTTACAAGAAGCAGGGAAATTGGGGATTAAACCTTTTGAAGAAAGAGAATCCGCTGAGCTGCGTCCGAACTGGACTCAAGAAGATTTGAAGGCGGTGATTTTGGCAGCCTATCGTCAGGTGCTAGGGAATGAGTACCTGATGGAGAATGAACGGCTCGTGGGTGCAGAATCGCTTTTAGCCCAGGGCGCAATTACGGTGCGGGGATTTGTCCGGGCGATCGCCCAGTCGGAACTCTACCGCGAAAAGTTTTTGTATCCCAACTTTCATGTGCGGTTTATTGAACTGAACTTTAAACATCTGTTGGGGCGCGCTCCTTACGATCAATCTGAGATTTCTTATCATCTGGATCTATACAC
>JBBSFA010000088.1:0-8008 GCA_038239185.1 Elainellales cyanobacterium
AACGATCGAATAGTAAACCTTGCCGTCGCTAGTGCCAGTCGTGACTCCATCACCATCCAAATCGGCGTTATACCACCAGGCATTGTCTTTTAGCCCATCCCCATTCGTATCAATCCTGGCTTCCTGTGGCAGCGTATAGGGATCTTGCCCCGGCGGAGTCGTGACCAGCGGATCTACCTTGTAGCCGCTGCCCAAATCGCGCCCATCGTTCAGCATCATCCCCATCAACTGCAAATCTTTGGGAACCCCGCCCCCCCGCTTGTCACCCTTATCTGGGTCAAACAAAAACTCCAGCTTCGCTTTGGCTCGATCGATCGCCGGGGTTGCAGCGTTGTAAATCACCCGCTGCTGCCGTTCGCCGATCACCTGTTGCGATCGAGTGAAAGTGCGATAGCCGATCGCCCCAACGGTCAGTGTCACCACCAACAGCAGCAAAATTGTGGTAGGCAACACAAACCCTGCCTGAGCCGCCGTGCGCCGCCCCACCAGCAGCCAGTTGCGGAACAGCCAACGAGCCAGGACTTTGGGGAGCGTTTGAACCGTGCGGCTAGCTTGTCGAACTGTTTGCCGACTTATTTGCCGACTTGTTTGCCGACTTGTTTGCCGACTTATTTGCCGGCTTATTTGCCGAGATAGATGCTGAACGGCTCGAATGAGTTTCGGGGTTGACATGTGCTGTCTTCCTAACAAATGGAATATGCGGAAAATAAAGCGATCGAAGCCAAGATAGATTTAAGGGATACCCAGAAAGTATCCGAATAATATTTGATATAGCTCAGGCAACCGCAAGCCAAGCGATCAAGGGTTTACCTGAACTTCACAAAAAGCGCCGCCAGGGACAATTGCCCTAGAGCCAATCATTTAAATAGCAGCCCAACAGCAGAACTTCAACAGGGAAATCACGAGCAAGGGAGCGATCGCCCAATGGCGAAGAATGTCTCGAACTATTTTTGCGATCGAAGCCATCAAACGCCAGGGATACCCACGATACTTAATGATGCCCTACTTGGTTGAAAAAACGATCAAGCGGTCATGACCGTCGTTCGTTAGCGATCTTTCAAGCGATCCTTCAAACGGCGATCGGCATCTTTGCGGCATTTTTACAAAGCAGCAACGCAGAAGTAAAAACCCTTAGTTCTTATTTACACCAAAACTGCTGCGAATTCATACCTGTAAATACGGAAAATATTTAAAATCTTTGCATCCGTGAAGAAATCGGGTCTGCTTTACTAAGGCGATTTCCGAGGGAAAAGACACCGTCTGGGGTAAGGGCAGGTTTCGCCAAAATCAATCGACTCGTCAGGCATTGACTGCGAAACCTGCCCCTACAGGTACCTTGTTTTCTGGAAATCGCCTAAAGCGGTGAACCATCTGGGCGAATGAACTGCCAACCCTCTGCCGACTGTCTCCAGGCAAACCCTTCAGAAAACGAACCCGCGCTAATAAACTGCGGTGAAATCACCACTGAACCCGTTTTGTCAATGTAGCCTATTTTACCGTTTAGCTGAATCGAAGCTCTGCCCTCCGAAAAATTGGAGGCAAATTCAAACTGCGGCGCGATCGCCACCTCACCGCTGCGAGTCACATAGCCCCACTGGCTGCCCAGCAAAACCGCTGCTAGCCCCTCCGAAAAATCTGAGGCAAAGTCGAAAGTTGGGGCGATCGCCGCATTGCCCGCCGCATCGACAAAACCCCAGCTAGCGCTCTGGCGAATCCGCCCCAGCCCTTCCGAGAAGCTAAACGCCCCCTCAAACGCAGCCGGGATCACCAGCGTTCCGGTGCGATCGATGTAGCCCCATTTGCCGTTTTGCCGGACTACAGCCCGCGAATTAGAAAAACTCCAGGCATCTTCCAGCATAGGCTCGATCGCCCAGTTGCCCCGATGGTCAATATAGCCATAGCGATCGTCCACCTTCACCGCCGCTAACCCTTCAGCAAAATTGGCAGCTAGCGTGAAGTGAGGCGCGATCGCCAAATTGCCCTGCGGATCAATGTAGCCATAGCCTGTGCCAGCCCGAACCACGGCTAACCCCTCAGAAAATGGATTTGCGCCCATGAACTGCGGCGGAATCACCACCTTGCCGGAGCGATCGAGATAGCCATACACATCATTCACCCGCAGCAATGCCCGGTCTTCCGAGAACGAAGAAACTCCGTCATAGCTAGAATCAACGCTAATAGCTTCTTGTCCGCTGTGATCAATGTAGGCATAGCGATCGCCCTTCCGAACGGCAGCCAGTCCTTCTGAAAAATCGGACGCGAAGTCAAACACTGGAGTAGATGGATTCATGTGCCACGCGAAAACATATTTGGTATTATCTGCGATCGGGTCTTTTTTTGGAATTGATGATAAACGCTGCTTCTGAGAAACGCTACGGGTTGGCAATCCACACGGCAAGTCCTGATCTAGGGCTGGCAATCAGCAACTTTGCCGGAGACGATCGGACTCAAGACTGGGCGCTAAATCGCGAGCTGGCAACCCACTTACATCGCTATCTGGCGGAGTTTCTTCAGCCGCAAACCTGGACAGACTTAATGTTTTTAGCAGTCGCGAAAGGACCAGGCGGTTTTACAGGCACCAGAATCGGCGTTGTCACTGCCCGAACCCTAGCCCAGCAGCTAGAGATTCCTTTGTTTGCCGTTTCAACTTTAGCAGCGATCGCCTGGACGCATCGCGCCGATCCGACCGCCGAACCAGACCCGCCCGATCTAGCGGTGCAAATGGCAGCGCAGCGCAACGAACTCCACGTTGCCATCTACAGCCCAACGCTGCAAACTTGCCTGACCGATCGAGTCCTCAGCCCAGCCCAATGGCAGCAGACGCTTGCGGACTGGGATCGTCCCTATCGGCTGATTCCAGCCCCGGTTGGACTCGGCTCAACAGCGACAGGTATCCTGGCACTGTCCCACCAAGCTTGGCAGCAAGGCGATCGCCCCCATTGGTCTGAAGCGCTGCCCTTCTACGGACAAAGCCCGGTCTAGCCTTGCAGATTGCGCGGATCAAGGGCATCTCGCAGTCCATCGCCCAGCAAGTTGAATGCCAGCACCGTCAGACTAATCAGCAAAGCAGGTGACCAAATCAGCCAAGGCTGTAGCACCAGGATCGAAGCATTTGTGGCGATCGACAGCATATTGCCCCAAGACGGATCGGGCTGTTGGATACCCAACCCAATCAGACTTAAGACTGCCTCTGCCACAATGAAACTCGGAATCGTCAAAGTCGCCGAAATGATGATATAAGTCGCGGTTTGCGGCAAGATGTGACGCGCAATGATGTAGAGCGATCGCCCCCCCATCGCTTTAGCCGCCTGGACAAACACCCGTTCCTTAATCGACAACACCTGCCCGCGCACCACCCGCGCCAATCCCGCCCAACTGATGAACGAAGTAATCACCACAATCAGCACAAAACGCTGAGCGCTGGTTAAACCGGGTGGCAAAACGCCGCCCAAAGCCACGAGCAGATAAAACGCTGGCACGACCATGATCACCTCAACGATCCGCATCAGAACAGCGTCCAAAATGCCGCCAAAGTAACCAGAAATGCCGCCAACCAGCAGCCCCAACGGGAAGGTGATCAAAGTCCCCAGAATGCCAATAAACAAGCTGATGCGCCCCCCGTGCATCAAACGGCTCAACTGATCGCGGGCTTGTTCATCGGTTCCCAGCAGATTTAACCTGCCTGCCCCAGCCGTACCAAACAGGTGCAGATTGCCTTTGATTCCTGGAAAAACCTCTACATCTTCGATTTGCGGATTTTGCAGAGAGAACCGCGTCGGCAGCGGCAGTTTGAGCTGCAAAAACTGATACTCATCGCCAGAGACAAAGAACCGCAGCGGCGAAGGTCGGCTGCGATCGACTTTCAGCAAGCGATCGCCTGTGTCCAACTTGACGGGACCCTGCGTGGTCGGATAAACATGAGGGCCAATAAACTGCCCCTGTTGCGTTGTCCAATACACTTGGGTCGGTGGCAGCAGCGATCCATCCGGCTGGGAGCTGTAAGGATCGTAAGGCGCAACGAAGTCGGCAAAAATGACAATTAGATAAAACGCAATCAGAGTCAATCCGCCAATTCGCGCCAGAGGATTTCGCTTGAGCGATCGCCACCAGTTCATAAGCTATTCCAACGTAAGTTGAAAACCATCATAGACGAGAGCCGGCGGATGAGGAGTAGTTTATGCAGGAGGACAGTGAGGGCAGGAAATACCTTCCTCAAACTCAAGCGAAGCCTGATCTGCCTCTGAAACCGGATGCCCGCAGTTAAAGCACATCTTATGCGTTCCCACCTCCAGTCCATGCTGAATCGCTACCCGCTGGTCAAACACAAAGCATTCGCCCTGCCAAAGGCTATCATCCGCAGGAACTTCTTCCAGATATTTGAGAATGCCGCCCTTCAGGTGATAAACCTGTTGAAACCCTTGCGACAGCAGATAAGCAGAAGCCTTTTCGCAGCGAATGCCGCCCGTGCAAAACATCGCGATTTTGGGCGACTGAGCCGGATCTAGGTGCTGCTGCACATACTTGGGAAATTCCCGAAAAGAGTCAGTTTGTGGATTCTGTGCGCCCCGAAACGTGCCGACGCTAATCTCGTAAGCATTACGGGTATCCACCACTATGACTTCCGGATCGGCAATCAGCGCATTCCAATCTTTGGGTTCCACATAAGTTCCCACTTGGCAACTCGGATCGACTTCGGGTAAACCCAAGGTGACGATTTCCTGCTTGACCTTGACTTTAAGCCGATCGAAAGGAATCTCAGCCGCCGTAGATTCCTTACGCTCCAGATCCGCCAATCGCTGATCCGATCGCAGAAAAGCCAGCACCGCATCGATCGCCTCTCGCGATCCAGCGATCGTGCCGTTGATTCCCTCCTGCGCCAGCAGAATCGTTCCCCGCAGCTCGTAAGACTGGCAAAACTGGAGCAGTCGCGATCGGTGTTCAACACAGTCGGGCAGAGAAACAAATTTATAGAAAGTAGCGACAACCCAAGTCATCTTTTAATTCCTGCAATCTGCTCAAGTCTACAAAACGGCGTTGCCCAACTGCTTTAAGACTTGCAAAACTTCATCGTTTTTGCTCCACCCTAAAGACGATCGATCGTTTGGTGGGCGATCGGCAACAGCAAAGTCTCTTCGATTTCTTGCCGCAGCGATCGCGTCACCACAATATCCGGCAGGTTCAAGCACTGCACCAGCAGCAGATTGGCATCGTAATACTGCTGGAGCATTCCCTCCTGCTCATCGCTAAACTGCCAGCTCGTTCCAATATTGCGATGCTGGATCATCACCGCCCGTAATTCCTTTCTCCAGGCTAGTCCATGCTTCTGCCACCATCCTCTGAAAGCCTCGCGGTTTTCACTGGAAGGGGTGGGCAATGCCCCTTTAAGCCGTTCTATTTGGCACTGTAGCTCCGGATCAATATCCAGATCGATCGCCAACGCATGAACCAGCGACAGCGATCGAGCCAAAGCCCGCGCTCGATCGAGCGCAAGGTCGCGATTGCGGGCAAGGTCGCGCGCCAAAGCCCGCGCAAAGGCAAGCGATCGAGCCAATGCCAAAGCCAGTGCGCGATCGCGTGCCAATGCTCGCGCCCGATCGCGCGTCAAATCCCGCGCCAAAGTGCGATCGATCGCCCGTGCCAGTGCCCGATCGCGCGCCAAAGCCCTTGCCAGATCTTGAGCGAAATCACGAGCGCGATCGCGCGCCAGAACGCGAGCGCGAGCCAAGTCGCGATCGAAATAGTAAGCCCGGACGGCGGCAGGCTTATAGGGCGCATCCACAGACTGCGATTTTTGCTCTACCCAGCTCAAGAATTGTTGGATTTTGGGATCTTCTGCCCCCAATCCATCGATCTGTTGCTTCATGAGTTGAAACAGGCGATCGCTATCCAGCAGCATCCCGACCGTCAGCAAAAACACCTCCCGCCAGCGTGGCTCAGTCAGGTGGCTCACCAGCGCTTGCAGTATCGCCTCGCTGCCCTGCTCCTTAATCTGCCGCGCCACAAAGTATTCCAGAAACGTCAGATGCGAAAACGAATAGATATTGCGCGCCCGCTCCATCAGCAGCCCGTGCTGAGATTCGATCGATCGCAACACCGCTGCCCCATCCAGCTCTAGATCTACCTCATCTTCACTGGCTCCCGGTAAGTTACGAATAAACTGCACAATTTCTGCGGTCACTTCCCGTTGCTTCGAGAAGTACTCGCCGCGTTCAAAAAAGCGATAGGCAAGCTGACTCAGCAGATCTTCCTTCCGTTGCCGCGACAGCTTTTTGTAGACGCGATCGCGCTCAATATTCCGTTTGGCATCCCATTTTCGTAGCAGTACCTCCAAAGCCTCTTCGTAGAGTTCCGATCGATTCGCTGGAAACTCCGCCGCCTCGCCAAACAGCAAACACAGCAGCGTTAGCAGCAGCGGACTCTTTGCCAGTTCCTCGATCGGCGGATTGCCTTTCAGCTTTTCCAGAAAGCTCTCTGCTTTCTTGGGATCTTGCTTGGTCTTAAACCACTTGCCGACAAATGCCCGAATCTGATCGCGGTTAAAATCCGCCATCTCTACTTCGGTAAAGGACTCAAAAGTGTATTCTTGGGCTGCAATGCGGCAGGTCATGACAAACTGATTGTGCGGAAAGCGATCGGAGAAATCGCGGATTTGCTGCGTGATCCGATCGTGGTCACTTTGCCTCACTTCGTCTAGACCGTCCAGCAAAACTAATGCTTTGCCAGCCTGCCAGATCAGCGGCAGAGCCGGGGCTGACGGGTCGATCGGCGGCTCACTTTGCGGGTTGATCAGTAGATCAATTGGCAAGTCGATCGATTGAGCCAGATACGTTTGCAAGTCTGGCCTGCCATCGGCTTCCGCAAACTCCTTCAATGTCACAAAAATCGGGACGCGATGCTCATGCAGCTTGCCTTCGCTGCACAATACCGCCAGCCGCTTCAAAAAAGTTGTCTTTCCAGCACCCGGCTTGCCCAGTACCAACAGCTTCCGATGCCGTTGCACCGCTTTCAGCCCGTCCACTCGTTCTTCCCGAATCCTGCCCATGCCGAATCGATCGAACTGCTGGAAGTCAGGCGTGAGGCTGTTTGTGCCCAGATTGCAAGTTGCCAGCAGATCCGCAATCGCCATGCCCCGGTGTCCCGATACCCGTTCCAGGATATTGACCTCTGTATAGATAGTACCGAGGGCGATCGACTGTTCCATATCCAAGACGCGCATTTTGCTACAGCGCTCTTGGATATAAGGCTGAATCTGCTGGCGAACTTGCTGAACGACCGACTCCAGGGCGATCGCAGGCGCATGGGGTTCTGCGGATTGCGGCGGCTCTAATGGCTCCGCAATTTCTTGCCACTCCAACCCTAGAGCCTCACAAATCCAAATGAAATATTGACTCTCGACCCGCTTGCCAGACAAGAACTTAGAGATTGGAGTCCGCGTTTTAATGTCAGCCGCTTCGGCTAAATCTTGATGCGTCCATTGTTTTGCAGCCAAAGCTGTTTTAGCTTTGAGAATGCCTTCAGGGCGAGCAGTTTGAGTTTGCCTAGCCATAAAGCAACACTGTGAGGGGCAGTGCTCATTTTAACTGCACTATGCGCGTACGGTGCGTGGACTGACGTACATCACCTAAGGTGCAAAACTGAAAAAGTCGAAAGTTTATGCCGCATCTACATCATGAAAACCAATTTTCAGCAAGTGTTCTTCACCGTGGTCGCCTTTACCCTGTTTTCTGGGGTTGGGTCGATTATTCTGTCTCAAAAAAGCAACCCTTCTCCCCAACAAGCCCGGCTCTCCGAGCTTTACAACACCACTTGGAATCTGGGTGTGGGTGGAATTTTTGGTCTGCTAGGGGCTGCTGAACCCCCTAAATCGAAGTCTGAAGAGTCGGATGAAGAGGATGATACCGGAGAACAAAAAGCAGATGCTTAAGCTTGATGAAATTTGTGTTCCCAGAATTATGAATAGCTCGAAGATCTCTTTGGGAAAAGTCGGCAATGCCGACTTTTCCCAAAG
>JBBSFA010000089.1:0-7997 GCA_038239185.1 Elainellales cyanobacterium
CGACTCGCCGTCTCCCAACGCACAGTAAAATCCTGCCGAAAAGGCTCGCGCTGCCTCGTCTCCGATCGCATAGCTCATGCCAATTACGTAAGGGATGTGTTGGGCGATCGCTACGGCTTGTACTTCCGAGTAGCAAGCGTTTAGCACTACGCACTCTACATCATTTTTATCGGATCGGTTTGTAAATAGCTTGAACATCCCGGCAAGCGCCTCGCTGCTCACTAGCTTGGCTTTGCGATCTTCATCTTCAAAGGCCAGTCCACCCTGCCCTGAGCCATGTCCAGAGAAATGGACGATTTGTGGCTTGTATTTCAACATGACCCGCAGGATATCTTGCGGTTGCGTTGTCCAAACTTGCTCCAGCTCAAACCCATCCCGCTTCTGCGCCATATCTAGCTCTTTAGAAATGTCGCTAATTTCTTGATCCAATTGCAGTTGGTCTGTGTTTTGAGGATTTGCCGCTAAAAATAGAATGCGTTTTTTCTTGGGGGAAGAGGGCATAGGACGGTAGGGCAGGCTTGAGGGGTATGTCTATTTCTCTATTAAACTGCCTTTATTTATGCACACTTAAAAGTTCCGATAAGTCCGCCCACGCCACTGAGTGGGCTGAGACAGCGAAGACAGAAAAATCCGATAGGCAGCCAGCGGGTCAGCGATCGGAGACAGCCAAAAACTCCAGGAAGCAGCAGCTTGAGAAAAATCATAAGACGGCGCGATCGCCCATAGTAAAGCTAGCCGCATCACCAGCAAGCCCAAATTCACGCCCAACGCTATCCAGATCGGCAGAGAGCCATAACCCAAGACCACGAAGCAGCCTAGCCCGATCGTCACCAGCAAAGGCAGTGCCTGCACCGCAACTAGAAACCCAACATCGCCCCAGCTTTGAGTGATCGAAGCCGCATCTTTGAGATCGAGCGATCGCCCCCACTCGCGCCAAGTTTCCGCCATGCCCTCATACATCCGCACTTTCAGCAGCTTCGAGCCATCCAGAAAAGCCACTTTCGTGCCCTGTCGAGCCGCATTGCGAGCCAAAGTCACATCATCACAGAAAGAAGCACGAGCGCTCGTATAGCCCTCTAGATCCATCAGCAGCGATCGCCTACACAGAAAACACTGCCCGTTTGCCATAACGCGATCGGCGGTGTTCTGGCTTCCGGCGGCTCCAAAGCGATAGATCAAAGTCATGAGCAGCGCTGGCTGAAGCCAAAACTCTCCGGCTTCTTTGAGAATAAACTGAGGCGCAAGCGAAACTAGGTCATAGCCGTGCTGCTCTGCCGTGGCAATTAAACTGGCGACCAATCCGGGCTGCGGACGGGTATCGGCATCAATGCCCAAAACCCATTCGCTGTGAGGCGAGCTATGCAGAAATCCTGTATGCAATGCCCAAGGGCGACCGACCCAATCCGATGGCAAAGGCGGATCGGTAATCAACCGAAAGCGAGGATCAGTCTCCTGCGCCGCTTTGACTAAGCGATCGGTGCCATCCTGCGATCGGCTATCGACCACAATGATTTCGCGCACTTCGTAACTCTGCTGACTCAGCCCTTCTAGGCAGGGCACGATTCGCTGGGCTTCATTTAGCGTGGGTACGACAATGCTGACCTGACCGAGCAGATCAGGCGTTGCCGATCGCGGCAGCAACGGGGGAATGCGACGAGGCGCTTGCAACAGCCGCGACAGCAAGATGGCGATCGCCGGAAGCTGCACTAACAGAAGCAGTAAAGCGATCGCGCCCAAGATTAAATCAGGATTTAAGAGAGACAAGATAATAGGGGGAATTTTGGCATCAGTCGGTTTGGGCTGCGATCGAGGCAGTAACGGGTCTAGGCTTATCTTCAGGCTCTAGCACCACTTCTGCCAAGCTAGCAGGCTGGACAGGTTCAGCCGATCGCGCCCTCTGCCAGCAGACAATCGCAGGTAAAACGCCGACCAATAGACCTAGCGCGATCGGAATCCAGAAACCTGCCGCCATGCTCATCACCATCGCAAAGGTGAAATTGCCCAGGTAAACGATTAGCGGCAAATTCAGATCAGTCGATCGCACAGAAATTCCCTGATTCCGCCACAGCAAAGCCGCAACCGATATAAAGACAATACCCGTCCCCATCCATCCGGCAAAATTTTGGTAGGGCATTCCGAAGAACGCGCCAGGCTGATGCCAATACCAGAAAGGCATTGCCGTTTGGCTCATTGCTGGATCAAGCACAAAATCCCAGGAGGTCAGCAGCAAAGCCCCTAGCGCGATCGCGCCAACCTGTCCTACTAGACCTAGCTTGCCGCTCCGGCTCAAGCCCATCCTTGCCAGCACGTAAGCCGATAGCCCCAAATAAAACCAGGACAGCGGAATGGTAAACGGCACCAGTCCAGAAATTTTGTAGCCTAAGCCGCTCAGATAGCTGTAGTGCCCAAATGGAAAGCCTCTGCTGGTTCCCAACAATTCGCTGCTGAGCGAAATTCCCACTGCCGGGATCAAGAAAGTCAGCCAGTTACGTAGCCCCAAAGTCCGGTAGGCATGAAGCGCCACGGCGATCGTGCCCAACAGGATATAGACCACACCGCCGCCTGCCATGCTCCAGGTAAATAGAGTTTGTCCTGCTGGCAGCAGTGCCAAAACCTCTGGATGGGGCATAACCAGCAGCAACCCGGCTAATCCAAACGCCATTGATACCAGATGACCCCATAAGCAAAAGCGTTCAATCTTCATCAGTTGCTGCATTACAAACTCCCACAATCAGAACGGAACTGACTCAAAATTTAATTTAATCGATTTTCTTAAAGCTTTATTGCCTTTGCCATATTGCCTTAAAAAGTCGCTCTCTTAAGAAATTTAAAGTAAACTCTTAATTTTTGTAAAGGCAATGCTTGTGTTTAGCCTACTGCAAATGACTGAGATTTGTAAATTTTGGATCTCTTCCCCTAGCTTAGTCCGCATCGTTTTATTGACTGTATCGCTGCTCACATCGAAAATGGAGTGCTTAAAGTTATAGACTTCAGCAGAGAGCGAAATTTCAACAAAGGAGTCTTCGTAGTCTTTCAGTTGAGGTAAGCTTTCGATCTACAGTCAACCGATCTACAGTCAACAAATCATTTTTATCGTGGCGATCGCATCCTCTTTTGGAACTGGGTTAGGAACAGAGCTAGGGACTGGGCTGGTAGTCGGCATCGCAGTCATAGGGCTGCTTGTGGCTTTTGGGCTGCTGCTGTTTGAATCGCAATATCGCCGCCGCCCTGGCAACCGTCTGGAAATCACGGCAGGCAACTGGAATTTGGTCACCCAAGAACCAACCTACTATCAGCTAGTCGGAGAGATAGAGCTGATTAACCGGACGAAAAGCTTTGAGGTCATGATCCCGCAGCTCAACGCCGATGTCACCCTGCTTTCTAAAGCCAGTCTGGACGGCGTAGTTACCCAGACTCGCATCACCTCTCGCCATCCGGATGCGCCTGCCCGCCCGGACGGCTACTGGTTTGCCTACATTGTCAAGCGACCGCCGACTCGCGTCCAAATCACGCTAGACATTCAGGGCGAAGAGCTGTCCAATCTGCAATCGGCGTGGGTGCGCGTCCACTGCATGACCTATGGTCCGCAAGGGCGAGTGCCTAAAACCCGCCACATCATTGTGCCGCTCAAGTTTCCGACGATCGAAGAATCGCAGCGCTGGCGACCCACGGCGATCGCAGATGTGCTGCCCGTGCGGACACATTTGCTGACGCATCTAGATACCCCCGTCGAAATCGTCAAACGCTATGTGCTGCCCCACGCGCAAACGGGCGATATAGTGACAATTGGCGAAACGCCGATCGCCCTGATGCAGGGTCGGTTCCGCCATCCGTCGGACATTAAGCTAGGTTGGTTGGCAAGGCGGCTGTGCTATTACTTTTTGCCGACTTCCAGCTTGGCAACGGCTTGTGGACTGCAAACGCTGGTCGATACAGAAGGCGCGTGGCGCGTGTTCTATGCCTTTGCGGTGGGGGCGATCGCCAAGAAGTTCTTGAAAAAACCGGGGATGTTTTACCAGCTTGCGGGAGAACAGGCGCGACTGATCGATGACGTGACGGGAACTTTACCCCCCTATGATCAGTTCATTGTCCTAGGTCCAGAAAATCCGCAGCAGGTGGTGGATCAAATTTACAAAGAAACTGGGTTAGCGGCAGCGATCGTAGACGTGAATGATTTGAAAGCGGTTAAAATATTGGCAGCAACTGCCGGAGTCTCAGAATCGTTTTTAGAACAGGCATTAATTAGTAATCCAGCCGGAAATGCCGATGAACAAACGCCCGTGGTGTTAATTCGTCCGGCAGCATGAGGAAACAGCCCGCATTCGTCGTTATCCTGGACGTATGACTTCAGTCCTTCCCCAAACTACCCCCCTCACCATTCGTCCGTTCCAGCATCGCGACCTTGACGCGATCGCTCAGTTGACCGATGGTGAAGCTGCCAACATGGCAGTTGAAACGGCAACGGCAGAAACAGAAGCAGTAGAGCAGATCCAGCAGGTACAGCGCTGGTATGGTCTGCTGAAATTGCTCAGCCTGTTCCCCAACCCGCTGCGGTACTTTTTCTGCGCCTACGTGGTGGAGCATGGCGCTCGGCTGGTAGGCATGGTTCAGATTGAGCCGTTCAACAAAAACCGCAGCACTTGGCGTGTCCGTCGGGTGGCAGTCGGCAACGCAGTACTCAGCGACGGCAGCCATTTTTTGCCCAGCGATGTGGGTTCGCAGCTCTTACGCCACTGCTTTCAGGCAATTTGGGAAGCGCGCACCTGGCTGATCGAAGTCAACGTCAACGACAAGCCGACGCTGGCGCTCTATCGCCAAAACGGCTTTCAAACCTTGGCGCATTTGACCTATTGGTCGATCGCCCCGGAAGCGCTGAAAACCCTCTCCGAGCGAGAGCCAGATTTGCCGAACCTGCTGCCTGTCAGCAGTGCGGATGCTGCTCTGCTGCACCAGCTCGATACGGTAGCG
Organism: Elainellales cyanobacterium; assembly: GCA_038239185.1. GTDB lineage: Bacteria > Cyanobacteriota > Cyanobacteriia > Elainellales > Elainellaceae > FACHB-886. Next base: position 4,969 of record JBBSFA010000089.1, read on the forward strand.
ATGCCGCCCTTGGTGCGACAGGTCTTTGATCGCCAGGTATTTGACTTCAAAACCAATCTGCTTGGATCTCTCTTCAAAGGGGTGCAAAGCTGGTTTAGCCAGTCCGAAACGGTTGCAGGTTACGTGTTCGAGCCACAGCGCAAGGCAGCGATCGGGCATTTCCAAATTAAGCTCTGCCGCGATGGATCGCGTCCGCATCAAGCCCAGCTCACCGTTCACCCTGCTTATACCTGGCTCTACCCGGAGCTATTGGCACAAATGGCGCGTGTAGTGCAAATTTCTCCTGATCAAGCGCTGCATCTAGCCTCAACGGACTACCAGCAAGAGCGAGAAGAATTTTTGGAGCAAATCGGCGCAACTCGGATCGAGCATACGCTGCTGATGTCGCGATCGGTGTGGCACAAGCTGCGAGAATCGCGCTTTGCTTCATCGCTAGAGGCACTACAGCTCTCCGACGTTTTGCAGGGGCTCCAGCCCAGCCGCAAACCCGTGCCAGGTCGTTTTTCTTTCAACGCCCCGATGCCACCCCAGCAGCACTCGGCTGAGATGAAGACCTTGGCGGCAAAAATGGAGCGATCGCTCCTACAGGGAACTGAACCGGACATCGCAAAAAACCAGCCCGCAAAGCCTCAGCCCAACAAACCAGTCTCCGAAGATCCCTAAGCCCTTATGAGCCAGTTTGCCGATCGCATTTCTGCTCTAGGCTTAGATGTCGGCAAAAAGCGCATTGGCGTAGCAGGCTGTGATGGCACAGGTCTAATCGCCACTGGGCTTGTCACCGTTGAGCGGCGATCGTTTCCAGAGGATGTCGCCCAACTGCGCGATTTAGCCGAACAGCGGCAGGCTCAGGTTCTGGTGATTGGCTTGCCCTACAACATGAGTGGTTCGCTGGGCTTCCAAGCAGAGCAAGTTCAGCGATTTGCCGATCGCCTTTCAGCAGCGCTGGATCTGCCCGTCGAATATGTGGATGAGCGGCTCAGCTCGATCGAGGCAGAAAGCCTGATCAAAGCCGATCGCCGCGCTTCTGTGCGGGACAAAAGACTGGTCGATCGCAAAGCCGCCGCGCTGATCCTACAGCGTTGGTTAGATGAGCGGCGCGCCAAGCGAAAGCGGCAAGATCGCGAAGCCGCAGAGCAAAGCGAAGCCTGATCGCACCTCGCTTTCTAACCTTTTTTCTTTTTCTTTTTGCGCTGCCGCTTCCAGCTAGACACCAACCAGTCTGCGGTGTAATGGCTGAACGCACCCAGCTCTAGCCCAACGACAAAGGCGATCGCCGCGCTGCGATGCTGCCAAAGCGTCTGACTGATCACGCCGCCAATTTGATCCCATGTCCAGCCGAGCTGCCAAAGCTCATTGGCGATCGCAACCCCCGCGAAGCTAAACAGCCCCAGCCACGCCAGCAGATATACTACCCGCACCGTAGTCCCGGTGACGGGCGCATGTGACCAGGGCGATCGGTGCTTCAGGCTACCGCGATAGGGCAACCAGATCCAGCGCAGCCAGCCCCAGCGCTTGTAGTGAACTGAGTAGATATCTAGATCTGGTCCAAGCATCAGTCCGCCAAACAGATAGCCCGCACAGATCACTAAAGTCGGCCGGCTATGGTGCGTCAGGACAAAAGTACAGCCAGCGACCACAGGCAGAAACCAGAGAGTGATGCGATCGTGGGTTCGACCAGAGGGCATGAGACAGAAGACTTAGGCTTTACCGCGATCGTATCGCGATCGCCAGCGTTCAGCCGAAAAAATCTGCCTAAAAGTCCATGTCAGCTCAAAACTTCTCTGTAATCATGCAGATGCATTGACTGCTTTTCTCAATCAAGCCCTCCACTACGCTAGGAGAACGCCATGAGTTCTTATGCTCCAGAGCTGAAAGCAACTGCCAAAGCCATGATGGTTCCGGGTAAAGGAATCCTGGCAATGGACGAAAGTATGCCAACCTGCAACAAGCGATTTGAAAAGCTAGGCATCCCCACGACTGAGGAACGCCGCCAAACTTACCGAGAGCTGATTCTGACCACGCCCAATCTGAGCGAAGCCATCAGCGGTGCAATTCTCTACGACGAGACAATCCGGCAATCCACCAAATCAGGCACTCCCTTTGTGCAGGTGATGCAGCAAGCAGGCATGATTCCCGGCATCAAGCTGGATCTGGGAGCAAAAGCCTTAGCCGGATTCCCAGGCGAGACGGTCACTGAAGGACTGGACGGGCTGCGCGATCGCATTGCAGAGTACTACCAGATGGGCGCACGCTTTGCCAAATGGCGGGCAGTGATCGCGATCGACCAGAACATTCCCACGCCGACCTGCCTCGAAGCCAACGCCCAGGCGCTAGCTCGCTATGCCGCGCTGTGTCAGGAAGGCGGCTTAGTGCCGATCGTCGAACCTGAAGTCTTGATTGATGGCGACCACTCGATCGATCGCTGCTACAAAGTCACCGACGCAACACTGCAAGTCGTTTTCCAACAGCTCCGCCTCTTTCACGTTGAGTTTGATCAAATGATCCTCAAGCCCAGCATGGTGATTTCTGGGTCAGCTTGTTCGACTCCAGCTAGCCCAGATCAGGTGGCAGAACAGACAATTCGATGTCTATTGAAAAATGTACCCGTCACCGTTCCAGGGGTGGCATTTCTTTCGGGAGGACAAACGCAGGAGCAAGCCACGCAGCATCTTCAAATCATGAATGCAAAGTATGGTGCTCAGTGCCCTTGGCGAGTCACCTTCTCCTACGCTCGCGCGATTCAACAGCCCGCCTTAGATGACTGGCACGGCAATGATGCCAACATCCCGGCTGCCCAACGGCTCCTCTATCAGCGGGCAAAGCTGAATGGATCGGCTAGCCTCGGACAATACACGCTGGACATGGAAAAAACACCTGCTTTAGCGTAAAGCCTAAGAGCCGTAAAACTGGAGGGTGGCTGAGTCGCCCTCCATCAAAACTTAGAGTTTAGACCGATGCCTGTCTAGGTGTTATTTAGCTGCCAGATAAAAGTCTGGCGGTTGAGACATGGGGATGGTCTGGATCTTTGC
>JBBSFA010000090.1:0-7985 GCA_038239185.1 Elainellales cyanobacterium
ACTAGCCTTTAGCAGATTGCACACAGGAACTTGGCAGCCCATTTCAATATCGCAAAACCCACTCTTTCAAGCCTCACCGCTTTTTCGTTCAGTCACCAAGGTCAGACTGCTCCAACCGCCTTGGGCATCATACTGGCGAATCATCCGCTGGCGCAGATTTTCTGTGATCAGCCAGCCCGCTTCTAGAAAAAACGGCTGTCTTCTAGGAAGGCTCAGCGGCGTATTGGCTGAAGCTCCGTCAGGTAACAGCAAAACCTGAATGGGAAAATTGCCCTGCTGAAAATGCAGCGAATTGCCCTGAATCAGCGCAGTAGAGGACAATGCCAACTGCGGAGCCGTTAGCGTTTGCAGCAGCCGATCGCCCTCTTGTCGAACGGAAAGCGTTGTGGTGTAGCTGCTAGGGGTGCGCCAGTCGGGATAGAGAGTCACGGCTTCTCCCTGCCAGTCGCCTAAAAGCTGCTCTACGGTTAAAGGCGGACGCTCAGCGGCAGGGGTTCCCTGGCGATGTTCTCGAATCAGGGTCAGCCGCGTGAGCTGACTATCTGAGTCAAATTGCTCCACCAAACGGAGGCGACGATCGCCCGCAATGAAGCCTAGCTCCGCCCCAAATTCCGAAAACGGCGCAAACTGGAGGGAGCCTTGCGAAAACGCACCCCCCTCAAAAAACAGGATGCTCCGATTGAGCGAGCTGTACTCCAGCTCCACGTTGGAAATGCGATCGCCTGCTGCCGAAAACTGTTGAACCGTCTGATGAACAGTTTGATTGTCTTGAAGTCCGGCTAGCGTCACTAAGCTAGGAATTTCTGCTTCAACTTTGCCTTGAGCCAATAGGGACGTGAATGAGCCTTGCCAAATGCCTAAGTTCTTAAGCAAGCAATCCCACTGAGAAGGGAAAGCAGAGGAAGAGAAGGTATGAGAGGAGAAATCGGCTGAGGTCATAGGATTTCGGGCAATTGGAGCAATTTTCCTTCTCTGGGCGGATAGCGATCGCACCGCGAAAATCTGTAAAGTATTGGATGAGTTAAAGCTTGGGTCAAGATTCGTTGAACTTTGGCTAAGGGCTTTTCGCTGGGAATGGAGTCAGGCAGGGACAAATTTTAGATACAGGCTGGTACAAATCTGGCTTCTTCACTGCTGCTTTATAAAGCAAACCACAAAAATCATGGAAGCTTTAAAGAAAAATTCAAGGTTCCTAATAACATCAGCGTAATTTAGTAAATAATTTTAGCCAGAGGAAAGATCAACTTAAGAGATCAACTTCGCTTGAATCGCATCCGATTTAACAGCATAAGCCTTGATCAAACTGTCTTAACCGCGTTGAACATTTGAGCAAAATCGCGTCAGCAAAAACTTTAGCTTACTTATGATTAGCGTTACTAATGTACCTCCGGTTTTAGATAGCCAGGTTTACTCCCCAACCGTTGCAATTCAAGTTGTGGCAGTCGAATCCATTACAGCTCAACCTGTGCTCTCTGCCCGCTTTAGCAAGCTTCAGCCGAGCTTCAGCCTCAGTCACGATACGCTCCCCCCAGGTCAGGTGAACTCCAAAATGCTAGTCAAAAGCATATCCCTCTGGTCAGCAGGCGTGAGCCGCGATTTGAAGCTTGATACGCCGCTGTTAGCTGTTCTCAAGGCAGAGAACCCGCGATCGGTTCCAGCAACGGCGGCTCCCGCATCATCAGCCGTCTCTCAACTTGCCAGCAGCGATCAGGTCAAAACTGGAGATAGCAATAACGACAGCCCTGAAAACAGCGTTGCTGCCAAAGAGGTTGAAAATAAAGGCGATCGCGTCGAGGAAACATCGCTTCCAACCGCCGAAACCGCGGATAAGAACTGTCTAGCGGCTGAGGAAATGTTGCCTAAAGCTGCTTTTCCGAACGTGTTTCAGGTGCAGGTCAAAGGACACCCGATCGCCTATTTGCCCACGCAAGCGGCGGCGGCAACGCTGGAGCAGCAGATCAACCAGCTCTTGCAGATGCCCAGATTTGACCCGAATACGCTACAACCCGCGATCGTCAATGGGGTTCCCGTCGGCAAGGCAGCGGATACGGTTTTGTTTGAAATTACGCCCGATCTGGCAGCCTCATTCGATCGCAATCCGACTTTGTTGGCGATCGCCTGGATCAACCAACTGCGAATCACACTGGGCGCTGAACCGATCGCCTTAGCCGAGGCTCAAAGCCAGATGTATCACCTGCTGCCCACCAACAAACAGATTAAAGGCAATGCCTCCTGGTACGATCCTGCTTTCGAGGGGAGTCCTACGGCGACTGGCGAGACATTTGATTCTAGCGATTTAACGGCGGCTCATCCCACTTTGCCATTTGGCACCTATCTTAAAGTCACCAATCAGCAGAATTCCGATTCAGTCATTGTGCGAATCAACGATCGAGGTCCTTACCTGACGGGGCGATCGCTGGATATCTCTGGCGAAGCGGCAAGATGTCTGAACAGTCAGGCTTCTGGAGTCGTCCCCTTTCAGGCGGTAATTATGGAATCCCCGCCGCGCCAAGCTGCCAGCCAGCAAACAGATGCAGAAACAAGATACGCCGCCGCGCCTTAAATCTAGGCTAGAGGCAAAGGTCGCTTAGGCAGAAAGAAATGAGGCTGTTTCTATATTTTGGCTTGCTGCTAAAGTATTAGGTGATAGATAAACCTCTTAAAAGTAACCCTTGGCGAAGCCGCTATGCCCAGATCCCAACGGAACGACAACTTCATTGATAAAACCTTCACGGTCATGGCAGACATGATTCTGAAAGTGCTGCCCACCAGCAAAGCTGCTAAGGAAGCCTTTGCCTACTATCGAGACGGCATGTCTGCTCAAGCCGAAGGCGAATATGCTGAAGCCTTTGCCAACTACGAAGAAGCACTGAAGCGCGAAGAAGATCCCTACGATCGCAGCTACATCCTCTACAACATGGGCTTGATCTACGCCAGCAACGGCGACCACGACCAGGCGCTAGATTTGTATCACCAGGCGATCGAACTTAACCCTCGGATGCCACAGGCGCTCAACAACGTGGCGGTGATCCATCACTTCAGAGGGGAACAGGCGCAAGAAGAAGGCAGAAACGAAGATGCCGAAGGGCTGTTCGACCAAGCTGCCGACTATTGGCAGCGCGCCATCCGCCAAGCGCCCAACAACTATATCGAAGCGCAGAACTGGCTGAAGATTACCGGACGGTCTAAAGCAGATATTTTCTTCTAAAATTGAAGCCTTCTAAGATGGAAGCCTTCTAAGATTTGAGCTGAGTTATTTAAGATTTATTGCTGCATAGCCCTATGATCGATCGCGACCAGGTTCACAAAGTAGCCCATCTAGCTCGGCTAGAGCTAACCTCCGAAGAAGAGGAACGGCTGACGGTTCAGCTCAACGATATTTTGGGCTACTTTGAGCAGCTCAACCAAATTGATACGGCGGATGTTCCGCCTACGACCAGAGCGATCGATGCCAGTAACGTGACTCGCCCCGATCAGCTTCAGTCTTATGGCGATCGGGAGCTAATTCTAGAAAGCGCCCCCGATCGAGAGGCAACGGCTCAGGGCGACTATTTTAAGGTGCCGAAGATCCTTAACGCTGATTAAGCCCAACCCCAATCAAGCAAAGTAGTTAGAGACATTCAGGCTGCCTGCGCCGGAATCGCCCGACTTGAAGTCAATGCCGCGCACATTGATAACCAAGTCACTAGCGGCTGAGAAACTCTTGCTGCGATCGTTGACCGAGAGATAGGTCTGTCCTTTCCAGTCAAAGAATACAGCCTCATTGCTTTGTAAGGATTGACCTGCGCTCCGCTGATTTTTGCTAGCGTAAGCGGTTCTAGCCGCAGCGACCAGGCTGCCGCCCCTCACCTCTCCAGCGTTGAAGAGTCTGCTGGGGCGATCGCCTGACTGCAAATTATTGTCGAAGTCGAGCTGAAACTTATCGCCCTGGCTGAACTTAAATCCCTGCACTCGATCGGGCGCATTTGCGAGAGATTGCGTCAGGGCTTCTGCCTGAGTACTGCCTGTGTAGACAAAGCGATCGGCTCCCAGTCCGCCTTCTAGAGTATCTGTGCCTGTGCCGCCGATCAGCGTATCGTTGCCCGCGCCGCCTTTGAGATAGTCGTTGCCTGATCCACCATCCAGGCGATCGTTGCCGCTATCGCCCACCAGTCGATCCTGACAGTCCAGACCAATTAGCGTATCGTTGCCATCTAAGCCTTGCAGCGTATCGCTGTCGTCTGTGCCTTGCAGCGTGTCGCCTTTGCGAGTGCCGCGCAGATTGATGCCAGGGATACAGGCGTTAACGGTAACCAGATTTGTCCAGCTATCGATCGCATTATCCGCGAGCGCATTTCCGGCAGCATCCTGAATCCCGCTGTCTCCTGCCGCCAATGTCAGAGTGTAATCCCCTTTTTGGTTGGTCAGCTTCCGCAGGTTGCCCAATGTCCAATTGATGCCATCTGCGCTGCTGAGGCTAGCCTTCGCCAGCGAAATCATTGTGCTGCCGCGAGTGAGCTGCAAGTCAGCCAGATCAAATCCATTGACGGCTTCGCTAAATTGCACCGTGATGCTGTTGACGAAATCGCGACGGGGATTGGGTGCTACATCCACAATGTCAACGGCTGGAGCCGATCGATCGATGCTGTAAGATTCTCCGGCAAAATTGCTGTCAGCCGCCGTCAGCGGCACACCCAGCGTATTCAGGATTGAGGCATTACTTGCTAGATTGAGTCCGATCGCGCCATCGCCGCTGCCTGTGCTGACGGCAACGGTGTAGAAGCTGCTGTTGACGCGAGTGACTGAAGAAATTTGTGCGCCAGAAACCCCTTGCACCGCCAGCGCAAAGTCAGCCGCATCGACTTGAATCACATTATCGTTGAACACGACCGCAAAGTTAATCGTTGCAGCATTCGTCGGATTAGTATCCAGGCGGCTGATCGAGGCAACCCGTGGCGGCTGCTTGGCAATGGTGTAAGCTTGTCCGCTAAAGTTGCCATTGTCTGCGCCTGCCCCGCCCAGCGGTGTCCCAACGACGTTGGCGATCGAGTCATTATCCAGCAGGTTCAACGCCAGCGAACCGCTGCCACTGCCTGTGCTAGCGGTGACGGTGTAGTTTCTGCCGCTGCCGCTGATGGCAGTAATTCCGGCTCCGCCAACGCCCAATGGCGATAGCGCGAAGTCCGTCGCATCGACACCTGTGACATCTTGATTGAAGCTAACCGCATAGTTGACGCTGTTGCCGGAGGTCGGGTTAGGATTGACCAACGAAATTGCCGTAACCACCGGGCTGCTTTTCAGCAGCGAGTAGGTTGTGCCGACAGAGTCGCCGTTGTTTGCACCTTTGCCGCCTAGCACAACGCCCAACCCGTTCTGAATCGAGTCGTCATCGACCAAATTGAGTCCAACGCTGCCGTCGCCTGTCCCCGTATTGACTGTCACGGTGTAAAGCCGGCCGTCCGCTGGGTTAGGCGTAACGGAGACGAGACTGGCTCCCTGGATGCCCCCCGGAATCAGCGTAAAGTCGGTCAAATCTACGCCCGTGACTGCTTGGCTGAACGTGACGGTGTAGTTCACCGTATTGGCTTTGGAGGGATTGGCATCTGCGGGCGCGATCGCCACCACGGCGGGCGGGGTTTTGTTGATCGCATAGGCTTGTCCGGTAAAGTTGCCGTTCGCCCCTGCGCCGCCCAATGGCACACCCAGCGGATTGCGAATCGTGTCATCATCCACCAGGTTTAGCCCCAAACTGCCGTTGCCTGTCCCAGAATTGACGACGACATCGTAGGTATTGCCATTTACCGGAGTGATCGAGGTGATGCTGACCCCGCTGAGCGTTGCGCCGACGGAAGGTGCTAGGACAAAGTCGGTAGGGTCAACGCCCGTCACATCTCTGGTGAAGACAACTCTGTAGCTCAGGGTATCTGCGGCAGTGGGGTTGCGATCGTTTAGCGAAATTGCGAATACCGTGGGGGGCGTTTTGTCGATCGTGTAAGCAGTGCCGAACTGGTCGCCGTTGCCTAGTCCAGTTGAGCCAAGCGGTACTCCAGCCACGTTAATGGAATCGTCGTCTGCCAAATCAAGCCGCAGCGTGCCGTTCCCCGTGCCCGTGTTGACTGCAACCGTGTAGGTGCGACCGCCTGCCACAGGGGTGACCGAGGCGATCGCCGCTCCCACAATGCCGCCCGTCAGCGTCAGCTTAAAGTCGGTCACATCCACACCCGTGACCGCTTGATCAAACGTCACAGTATAGTTAACCACGCTGTTGGCGGTGGGATTGGGTTGAGCCGGATTGATCGAAGTGACCGTTGGCGGGATGACAACCAGTAGTGTGCCAAATAGGTTGGCGTTATCTATATCTGTGCCAGCAGGATTCGTTGCCGCACTCGCATTGAATACGGGAGTCCGCTCTGATACGACCGTCGCGCCAGGGTTGACAAAAATCGCGCCGCCTCTGCCATTGCCGCGCCCTCCATTTGTGCCGCCTCTGCCGCCCTCTCCCGCGATCGCTGAACTAGAGTTAAAGGTCGTGGTGCTAATTCGCAGCGAACCAGCATTGATCAACACCGCGCCGCCCAACCCATCGCCGCCTTTGCCGCCCGTTCCGGTCAAACTGTCGCCGCCTTTGCCGCCCACTGCCTGATTTCTCAAGAAGTTGCTGTTGATCACCGTGACCGCACCGCCATTGATCAACAAGCCGCCGCCTTGACCCGCGCCGCCGTTGCCGCCGTTCTGGGCTTGCCCGTTGATGCCAGCAGCCCCGATCGCGTTGCCATCTGCGATCGTCAGACCCGAAAAAACGACCGTGCCACCATCTACTCGGAAGACCCGAACGGCTTTATTACCGCTGACAGTGTGGTTATTGCCCACAAACGTAATGTTAGTGCTGATGACAGGCAGTTCCCCTCCTAGGACGATGTCATTGGTGAGGTTAATCACATCTGCTTCGGGCGTAGTGGTCGCCGCCGTCATGGCATCCTGCAACTGTTGATAGGTGCTGACGTTGAAGTTTTGCAAAACGCCCGCATATGCATTGAGCACCTCGGGTCGAATAGCGATCGCCGCTTCAACCTTGCCCGTGGCAAATTCCAGAACCCAGTCGCCCCCTTGAGCAGCACTGCCCGTCAAATTCTCTGAGGCAGCCACCGTCGATGCTGTAAGCTGACTAAGCCGTCGCACAAAGGCTTTGCCTGCGTCCCCCATCGCCACGTTGCAGCCATACAGCAAAATATTGGCATTGTCTGTCAATGCTTGCTGCCACTGGCGGATCTGAGCGGCGTAGCGATCGAGTGTCCCTGCGTCCAAATGGCTTGAGCTAAACCGAAGACTGCCTGCCTCGCCATGCGAAATAATTTGGAGGCTGCTTACCTGTCTCCCCTCTAGCGCTCGCCCCGCTATCGCCTTGCTAATCTGCTGGAGGGCATCGCTTGAGTCGAGCAGGATTGCCTCTGCGTCAGCGTTAACGCCCTGAATCAGTCTTTGGTAGTCCTCGACAGCGGGATCGACAAAAATCAGGGTGGCGGGAGGAGCAATCATGGCTTCGGATAAGGATGAATGGAGTAGGAAGCAGCTAGGAGAGCGCAAATTCGGATTTGAGCTTTGAGCTTAACTTGAATAATAACGCTGCTAATAGCGTTCGGTTCACACTAGTACCGCAATAAATTCTACGGATAGCGTTCCCAAATCAGGGAGATCACTTAATAGATCCAGCTAGAAAAACTTAATTAGCAGAGCAGCGTTGGGTGCGATCGATGGCAAGGACAAACAGATTTCTAAAAATAGATTTCAGGAATAAATAGCGATGAATCGCGGTAAGTCTACATTTGAGAGCCTCAACTAGACTCTTGATAGGAATATACCCACTGCGTCTCAAAAAACTGCCACCCAAAAACTGCCACAGCGGGTTTAGCTGCCCCGACTGGTCAAAGCCGTAAATCTCTGGGCACTCTAGGGGGTATCTTCGTCTGGCTCAAATTACACCTTCTGCTGATGCCTACACGATCTAC
>JBBSFA010000091.1:0-7980 GCA_038239185.1 Elainellales cyanobacterium
AGTTCGTCTGGCAATTGAGGACGGCTAAGTTCTGGGTTGGGCTGTCCGTCTATCGTGTCCCGCTGAAAGTATGCCCTATTCGGTTCCGCCGCCGCCTCCGGCTGTCAATTTCATGCTGTCTGAGGAAAGCCATCCTGCGCCTTCCTTACTTGCTAATTCTGTTCATTCCATTTACCCAACTGCGCCAGAGTTCAGTCCGGCAGCACCTGCGGCGATCGCCCCGGCTGCCGAGCTTAGCCCAGAGGCTGAAACTACCACCGCAGGCGAACTAGGAGAGCCATTGCAGCGGGGAATTGCCCAACCGGATTCCTCGCTCGATTCTCCCACTCGTTCGCAGCCTGCTCTCCATAGCAGTTCAGCCTACAGCAGCTCAGTCATTCCCGATTTACAATCAATCGCCCCTTCGTCTGAGATAGCACCCTGGACGGGGCAGAGCGTTGTGCCGCCACGATCGTCTTCGCTACCTGAAATTTCGGCTTTAACGCAGGAAGTCCTCGCTCAGAGCAGCGAGTTGATTCCCGCTGATGCGAATGCTCCCGCGATCGCCCAATCGAGTCCCCAATCGAATCCCCAGTCGCTCCCGTTTCCGGCACCCGCTTCTCCTAGTTCTCCGCTCCCAGATACACAATTTCCGGCACAGTCCCCCGCGCCATCGCAGCCGTCTCCGTCTGGCACAACCCCTGTGCCGTTGCCCGCGCCTGCTCCCCCTGCCTCTTCGCCGCCCAACGGTCAGACGCTGACGATTCCCGGACAGGAAAGCGCGCCCGGACAGCCACCCCGCAGAACTCCTCGCCGTGGCAGACTGCCGATCGATCGCGCTGCTGCCGCTGAAGTGATCGAGCTAGATGCCGATCGCCAAGAATTTGACCAGTTGCAACATGTGTTTACCGCCGAAGGACACGCCGTGATGCGGTTCCGTCGATCGGTATTAGCTGCCGATCGAATTCAGGTCAATTTGCCGAACCGGATTGCCGTCGCAGAAGGCAATGTCAGCCTGACGCGAGGACAGCAGGTCTTGCAGGGCAATCGCTTTGAGTACAATTTTGTCCAGGGCGAAGGTTCGATTTTTGGGGCAGGGGGGCAGCTCAATATTCCTGCGGCTGCCGGAGACTTAGCGACGACTTTGCCTAGCGATATTGACACAGGCGTTAATCCCAACCGATCGGTAGCTAGCCAGGTGATTATCAATCAGCCGTTGCAGGTGCAGGGCAGTTCGGGCGGCATTACAGTCGGCATTTCGGGCGGCAACCGCGCCAACCGACAGGCATTAGGCGGGCAAGTCAATCGCCTCCGCTACGAAGCCGATCAAATCGATTTCTCGCCGGACGGCTGGGTTGGGACGAATGTGCGGATCACGAATGATCCTTTCTCGCCGCCAGAGCTAGAGATCCGATCGCGCCATGTGACTTTTCATCAAATCACCACCACTGCCAGCGAACTGCGAGCCAGCAATCCGCGAGTCGTGTTCGATCAGGGCTTCTCGCTGCCGCTCTTCCGCAACCGGATTGTGTTTGACAGCCGCAAGCGCCAGCCTGGTTTAGTCCAGTTTGGCTTTGATCAGCGCGATCGCGGCGGCTTCTTTATTGAGCGTCCGTTCGAGGTGCTGAATACGCCTGCGGTGAGTCTGACTGTGACCCCGCAGATTTTGCTTCAGCGCGCTTACGACAACGGCTTTGACTTTGCCGATGGCTCTGCCTATGGGCTAAGGGCACAGCTCAGTGCGACCGTGAGTCCTACCACCACGCTGACCGGAGATGTCGTCACGACTAGCCTGGACTTCGGGAAGCTGCAAGACAATCTCCGCGCCAGTCTCCGGGCACAGCAGCAGTTTGGCAGATATACGCTAGCGGCAGAATATATCTATCGCGATCGGCTGTTCAACGGATCGTTAGGCTTTCAAAACGTCCAGAGTAGTGTAGGGTTCGTCCTGACTTCGCCTAATATCCTGCTAGGCAACACGGGGATCAATTTTTCTTTTCAGGGTGGTATTCAATTCATTACCGCCAACACCGATCGCGCTGATTTGCAGAACGCCAACAACCGCGCTAGTCTAACTCGCTACCAAGCTAGTGCAGCGCTCAGCCGTGCGTTTTACCTGTGGACTGGGAAGGCTTTACCGCCTACCGCCACCCAAGGATTACGCTACACGCCAAACCCGATCTTGCCGTATGTCGCACTGTCTACCGGGGTGCGTGGGGTATATAGCGGCTATAGCAGTGGCGATACCCAAACGAGCCTGGAAGGGACAATCACCTTGTCGGGTCAATTTGGTCACTTCTCCAAAGACTTTCTGGACTATACTGCCTTCCGGCTGTCCTATTCCAATACCGCTTTAGACGGCTCCTCGCCTTTCTTGTTCGATCGCGTAGCCGATGAACAAACAGTGGCTCTGGGCTTCACACAGCAGATTTTTGGTCCCGTCACCTTTGGCATCCAGACTTCCATCAACCTGGGGACTTCCCGAACCATTGACACGGTGTATACGCTGGAATACAGCCGCCGTACTTATACGATCGACCTGAGCTATAGCCCGATTCGGCGATCGGCAGCTTTGACCTTGAGAATCAGTGATTTCAACTGGCTGGGCGATCCGGGTCGCTTCTCTGGACTGGGCGCAAGCTCGGTGAGAGGTGGCGTTCAGCAGTCGGGTCAGTAGTTGGCTTGCATTGAGGTGACTTGCAATTAGGTACCGTCGGTGTCTAGGATCAGCGTAACCGCAAAGGCGATCGCTTTTGCGGTTACGCTCCTCTCCTCTATCCAGGACTTTCCGATATGACGATTGCTGCCGAAACCACAACCGATCGCTTCCCGATTGACCTGAGCGCTTACAAAAAATTGGCACTTGATCCCAGCAAGCCCACCCTCACGGACGAACAACGGCAAGCCCTCAAAGCCAATATCCAGCTTTGTCGAGATGCGATCGTCTTCTTCACAGCCACCGGAGCGGCTAGAGGAGTAGGGGGGCATACTGGCGGTCCTTACGACACTGTGCCAGAAGTGATGATTCTGGATGCCTTCTTCCGGGGCGCACCGGATAAGTTTGTGCCGATTTTCTTTGACGAAGCCGGACACCGGGTGGCGACGCAATACCTAATGGCAGTCCTGCATGGCGAACTGCCCGCTGAGCAACTGATGCACTACCGCGAGGCACATGCCCATCTGCCCGGACACCCAGAGCTAGGACTGACCCACGGAGTCAAGTTTAGTTCGGGTCGGTTGGGTCACATGTGGGCTTATATCAACGGCGTGGCAATGGCAAATCCCGATAAGGTGATTGTTTGCCTTGGTTCCGATGGCTCGCAGCAAGAGGGCAACGATGCGGAAGCGGCGCGGCTAGCGGTTTCGCAGCAGCTCAATGTCAAGCTGTTCATTGATGACAACGATGTGACGATCGCCGGGCATCCCTCGAAGTACATGCCGGGTTACACCGTGACAAAAACCTTGACCGGGCATGGGCTAAGCGTCAACGAAGGAGACGGGGAAGACCTCGACGATCTGTATCGCCGCATGTGCGTGGCGGTGACGACGAATGGACCGACTGCCCTGATCAACAAGCGTCCGATGTGTGTGGGCATCGAAGGGCTGGAAGGCTCGACCCACGCGCATGATGTGATTAGTTTGGATAAGGCGATCGCCTATTTGGAAGGGAAAGGCTATGCGGAAGCAGTGCAAGCCCTTAAAGCGATTCCTAAGAATAAGCATGAGTATACCTATCTGGGTTCGGGTGACAAGCGCGGCTCCAACCGCAACGTCTTTGGCGATGCAGTCGTGGCGGCTTTGAGCGGCATGACTCCAGAGCAGCGCAAAGCCAGCGTTGTCTGCATTGACAGCGATTTGGAAGGCTCCTGCGGCTTGAACAAAATCCACAAGGCATATCCCGAAATCTTTGTGGCGGCTGGGATTATGGAGCGGGGCAACATTTCAGCGGCAGCGGGCTTTGGCATGGAGAAGGGCAAGCAGGGCATTTTTGCTACGTTTAGCGCCTTCCTGGAAATGTGCGTGTCTGAGCTGACCATGGCGCGGCTCAATTACTCCAATTTGCTCTGCCATTTCTCCCATGCGGGCATTGATGACATGGCGGACAATACCTGCCACTTCGGCATCAACAACATGTTTGCCGACAACGGACTGGATGACGGCTACGAAACTCGTCTCTATTTTCCTGCCGATGCGGCTCAGATGACCGCCTGCGTCGAGAAGGTGTTTCACGATCCGGGGCTGCGGTTTGTCTTCTCCACCCGTTCCACCACGCCGAATATTCTAGATACGAACGGCAACGACTTCTTTGGCAGCGGCTACAAGTTTGTGTCGGGCAAAGACGAAGTGATCCGCGAGGGGGCAGCCGGATACATCGTCAGCTTTGGCGAATCGCTGTACCGCGCCTTGGATGCAGTCGCGCGGCTGACGCAGGAGGGCATCGATGTCGGTCTGATCAACAAAGCGACTTTGAACGTAGTTGACGAGGAAACGATCGCCAAGATCGGCAAATCGCCTTTCGTCGTGGTCGTGGAATCCTTCAACCGCAAGACCGGGCTGGGCACTCGCTTTGGCACTTGGCTGCTAGAGCGCGGTCTGACCCCGAAGTATGCTCACCTGGGCACTCATAAAGAGGGCTGCGGTGGCTTGTGGGAGCAGTTCCCGCATCAGGGGCTTGATCCAGCCGGGATTATGAGCAAAGTGAAAGAGCTGGTCGGTTAATTGCGATCGCTGAGTTTGAGTGGGCATAAAACCCTACCAATGCTAGATCCCCGGAGTCTCGGAGACTCCGGGGATCTTAGGCTTCTAAGTTGTACTTTGCGTATTCCCAGTAAAATGAATGAGTCTTAGTTTAAAGACATCACGATTTTGATGCCAAACGTTTTGATTAAGAAGAGTTTTACTGAAGTTTTATGACTAGCCGTCGCCGCCAAGTTCCCTGGATGTACCGTCGATCGCGCTTTCTGATCGCCGCGATCGCGGTGCTTGGAATGTTGAATACAGGATATATCACCGCCACGAAGCTGTTTGGTGGGGAAACTGCTTGCCCGACTAGTGGCTGTGAGCAGGTTTTATCCAGTCCTTACGCTACGGTGTTTGGTCTGCCGCTGGCGCTGTTTGGCTTTTTGGCGTATTTGGCAATGGCACTGTTCGCGCTAGTGCCACTGGCGATCGATCCTGAAAAAAATCGGCAGCAGCGATCGGATCTGGAAAACCAAACGTGGCTGCTGCTGTTTGCTGGCTCCACTGCCATGCTGGTGTTCAGCGGCTACTTAATGTACATCATGTTCAGTGAGTATGTCGCCAAATATGGTGCGGGTGGCGTTTGCTATTACTGCGTTGCCTCGGCGTTGTTTGCATTGGCGCTGTTTGTGCTGACCTTGCTGGGGCGCGACTGGGAGGACAGAGGACAGCTTTTGTTTACAGGCGTGATTGTGGCAATGGTGACGATCGTCGGAACCTTAGGAATCTATGCCAATATCGCAGGGGCTTCTGCGACTCCGGATACGCCCGGTGAAGTCGGCCCGACGATCGTCACGACATCAGGATCGTCCGAAATTGAGCTAGCTCGCCATCTCACCAGCATTGGAGCCAAGATGTATGGAGCCTACTGGTGTCCCCATTGCCACGACCAAAAGCAGCTTTTTGGACGGCAGGCACGCATTCCTTATGTGGAATGTGCTCCAGACGGGAAAAATTCTCAGACTAAGCTCTGTCAAGACAAAAAGATTGAAGGGTTTCCGACCTGGGAAATCAACGGCAAGCTGGTGACTGGAACTCAGACGCTTCAGCAGTTGGCGGATTTGTCAGGCTACACCGGATCGCGAGACTTTAAAAACTAAGGAATGAGAATTTAATAACCTCGAATTTTGTAGGATGTGTTAGGCGCTAGCCGTAACGCATCAAGTCTTGGAAACGATGCGTTACGCTGCGCTAACGCATCTACGCAAAATTACAGAATGCTAAAACCGAGCGATCGCCTTGCTATTTTGCTGCACGAAGGGTTCAAGGGAACCCAGGGTAAAACAGGAATTTCGCTGCTGCGCTATGGCGACTATCCGATCGTCGCAGTCATTGATGCGGAATCGGCTGGCGAATCGCTATTGGCTTTAACGGGCATCCCGCGCGATGTGCCGATCGTGGGTTCGGTGACAGAGGCTTTGTCCTTCAGTCCGACTGTGTTGGCGATCGGGATTGCTCCGCCAGGTGGCGCAATGCCGCAAGCTTGGCGGCAAGAAATCCAGCAGGCGGTTGCGGCGGGGCTGTCTGTGATGAATGGGCTGCATACGCCGATCGCCGCTGACCCAGACTTCCAGACGGTTCGCGCCGATCAGTGGATTTGGGATATGCGGCAGGAGCCAGTGGGACTCACAGTCGGCAGCGGGCAGGCGCGATCGCTTCCCTGCAAGCGGGTATTGACTGTGGGCACAGACACGGCGGTTGGCAAAATGTCCACTAGTTTGGAGCTAAACAAAGCCGCCTTGAAGAAGGGACTGCGATCGCGCTTTTTGGCGACGGGGCAGACGGGGCTGATGCTAGGGCATGATGGGATTCCGCTAGATGCGATTCGGGTTGACTTTGCGGCAGGTGCAGTGGAACAGCTCGTGATGCGGCACGGCGCGGATCACGATATTTTGTTTGTCGAAGGGCAAGGCTCCCTGATGAACCCGGCTTCGACGGCGACTTTGCCCTTGATGCGCGGCAGTCAGCCCACTGAGCTAGTGCTAGTCCATCGCGCCGGACAAACCCATATCCAAAGCTTCCCGCAGGTCAAGATCCCGCCGCTGCCTGCGGTGATTCAGGTTTATGAAACGGTGGTCAGTGCAGGTGGCTCATTTGCTGCCGCTAAAATTGTCGGCATTGCGCTGAATACCTTTCACCTGGATGAATCAGAGGCAGAGCGGGCGATCGACCAGACGCAGCAAGAAACCGGACTCCCCTGCGCGGATGTCATCCGCTTTACGGCTGCTCCCATCCTAGATGCCATCATCTAAAGACCCCTCAGATTGCTCTGAGGGGCTTCGTTTGTCTTCAAGGTCGCTCAAAAGATTGGCGGTGGCACCATGCCTGTTTGCACTTTTACATCAAATATAAAGTCATTCGTAACCTTAAAAGAAGCGGTTGAGAAGGACTTGGCTTTTTGTGGCGCTTCATGATTGATCGATTCCAAGTCGCTTACCGATGCAACTGCAATTAAGCTGTTCAGCGGAACAGTCGCGATCGCAATGACTAAAACGCTTTTCAACCAGGTTTTCATAGGAGTTGGTAGATTTCACGAGAGGCTGTATATCAACAGACTCAAGCGATCGCGCCCCAGTTCCAGAGAACCTCATCGGTGACTGTGCCACAACTTCAGCCGTCAGTCATTGATCGCCCAAACTGCTGTGAAGAGGCGACCTGATACCCCCGTTGCGGATACACGCCAGACAGGAGTCCTGCGATCGTTATTAGCCAATTTTACAAGTGGATCAAAGAGTATCTGGATCTTCTCCCAGCTCTCGCAGACGAGCCGCTAGGCGTTCTGCGCGTTGGTATTCCTGCTCTGCACGTTGGTATTCTTGCTCTGCACGTTGATTTTCTTGCTCTGCACGTTGATTTTCTTGCTCTACCAACTCTGTGGGTGTAGGTAACCAGGTTCCTGACAGGTCATACCAACGCAGCCAAAGCCCTTCAGCTCGTTGATATCCTCCTTGCCACACGCCTAGTCCCATTTGAAGTTCTTCAAACCATATCCGCTGTTCTGTCAGTGGGATTTCTTGGTAGCGAGCGGCAGTGAGCTGAAAGATTCTGAGACGGTTTGTGTAGCGATCGAATACGGCATAGTAGGGAACTCGTAGCATTCGTTCATAAACTTCCCACTTGCCGGGTGGGGTATCTCGTTCTGGCAAAGCTCGGATATTTTGCCCTAAGTCTTCGTCTTCCGTGCCCGGAGAAAGCAACTCTACGACCAAAAAAGGCGCGATTCCTTCCTGCCAGATCACATAGCTTAAGCGCAAGTCTTGC
>JBBSFA010000092.1:0-7973 GCA_038239185.1 Elainellales cyanobacterium
AGAAGGAAGAAGATGGTGTATTACAATGCCGACCAGTTTGAGTTTTTGGCAACTCTGGAAGCGAATTGGCAAACGATGCGGCAAGAACTCGATCGCTTGAAGCCCAAGGATTTTGTGGCGTATCCAGAGCGATATTTGCTGGACAAGCATACGGGCTGGGATGTGTTTGGTCTGTATTTTGTGGGCGTAAAGATCGACATTAACTGCGATCTGTGTCCGCAGACGGCGCGATGGGTCAAGACGATTCCGAAGATGATGACGGCTGGGTTTTCGAGTTTGGCTCCGGGGGCGCATATTGTGCCACACAGCGGCAGACCGAGCGGGGTGTTGCGCTGCCACATGGGGCTGGATGTGCCGGAACGCTGCGCGATGCGGGTGGGCAAGGAGATCAAGACCTGGAAGGAGGGCAAGTGTTTGGTGTTTGATGACACCTCGGAGCATGAGGCTTGGAATCTGAGCGATCGCCCCCGCACGGTTTTGCTGCTGGATTTCAAAGCGCCACCGGGATTTGTGTTTGTCTCGTAGACCATTTCATTTCAAAAAAGCGGCAGCAGGATTTGATTGATCCTGCTGCTTTTTCTATCTCTAAGCTTGCGATCCTTTGACGATCGCCCCAAAGTCTGCCAGCACACGGGCATGATTCCGCAGCAAGCCCAGCAGGTTCAAACGATTGCGGCGAACTTCAAGGTCTTCATCCATCACCATAACGCTCTGCTCGCCATCAAAGAAGTCGCTGACGGTCGGCGCGATGTCTGCCAGTGCCGCGACGAGTTTTTGGTAGTTGCGATCGGCTTGGGCGGCTTGTGTTTGAGGCACTAATTTCACCAGCGCATCGTAGAAAGCTTGCTCTGAGGGCTGTTGAAACAGAGCGGGACGAACGATCGCCAGCGGATCGAGCTGGATGGTGTCCAGATCCCCCTGTGCTGCGAGGCGAGACGCGCGATTGACGGTGGCGTAAATGGCTTCTAAAGTGCCGTTTTGCCGAATCGACTGGAGGAATTGAGCGCGATCGCGCACATCCAGCGGATTTTGCAAAGCGCGATCGGTATAGTCTGGATCATTTTCTCCCAGCACGGCGTTCACTAAGTCATAGTCAATTCCATAATCGGCTTGATCTTCTTGCAGCAGCGTCCGAATCCTTTGCATGAAGAACTCTTGCAGTTGTTCAATCAGCAGATTGGTCTTTAAGGCGGGATATGAGGCCACCAAATCGGTGACGATCGCCTCCAGCAGTTGACTCAAATTGAGCGGCAAACTGGCAGACCAGATCACGTTGATCACCGCATTCGCCGCTCGACGCAGCGCAAATGGATCAGAAGACCCCGTGGGCAGCAGCCCCAGGCTAAAAATACCGACTAGCGTATCAAAGCGATCGGCAAGCCCTACCACCTGTCCCGCTAGCGTTTGCGGCAGCCGATCGCCTGCGCCGCGCGGCAAATAATGCTCGAAGATGGCGATCGCGACTTTGGGTGATTCTCCGCTGCTGGTCGCATATTTTTGTCCCATCGTGCCCTGTAGCTCTGGGAACTCGCCCACCATCTGGGTCACCAGATCCGCCTTGCACAGCAATGCCGCCCGCTGAATTGCCTGCCGTTCTGCCGCGCTCACCTGAAGCTGATCGGCAATTCGATCGCTGATTTTGACAATCCGCTCCACCTTGGCGCGAACGGAACCCAAATCTTCCTGGAAGGTGACGGTTTCTAGGCG
This sequence comes from Elainellales cyanobacterium, assembly GCA_038239185.1. Classification (GTDB taxonomy): domain Bacteria; phylum Cyanobacteriota; class Cyanobacteriia; order Elainellales; family Elainellaceae; genus FACHB-886. The sequence continues at coordinate 1,708 of JBBSFA010000092.1, forward strand.
AGGCAAATAGCTCTCAAGCGGCTGCTTGCGATCGACCTCAAAAAAGTATTTGCCGTCCGACAGACGCGCCCGGATGACGCGGGCGTTTCCTGCGGCAATGATGTCTGCCTTCGCCGGATCGCCGTTGGAGATCGTCACAAAGTAGGGTAGCAGTTCATCAGAGCCAGGAGATTTGACGATCGGGAAGTAGCGCTGATGGCTCTCCATTTCCATCACAATCACCTCAGAGGGCAGCTCCAGAAACGCGGCATCGAATTTGCCTAGCACCGCAGAAGGAGACTCTACCAGATCGCGGACTTCCCGCAGCAAATCGGGCGAGATCACCGCATGACCGCCGATCGACTGCGCAGCAGCTTGTGCCTGCTGTTCAATTTGGGCTTGCCGCACGGTTGGATCAACCTCGATCGCCCCTGTCTTCAGACACTTCAAGTAATCAGAGGCGGTTGGAATGGCGATCGGCTCTGGATGCAAAACGCGATGACCTTGGGTGAGGCGATCGCTGGTGCAGTGCTCAGAGCCATTTACCAGCGTAATCGGCAGAACTGCCTTGTCCAGAAGCGCCACTAGCCAGCGAATCGGGCGAGGAAAGCGTAAGTCGCCATCGCCCCAGCGCATAAACCGCTTGCCTTCTAATTTGAGAATCCACTCCGGCACTAGCTCAGCGAGGATATCGGCAGTCGGGCGACCAGAAATTTTTTGCTGCACGAAGACAAATTCGCCTCTCTCAGTCGATCGCACTTCCAGCGCACTCACTTCCACGCCCTGCGATCGGGCAAATCCCTCAACGGCTTTCGTCGGGTTGCCGTCTTTGAAAGCCACCTGCGCCGAAGGACCTCGAACCGCTTCCTCGCGATCGGGCTGCTGCAACGGTAAGCCCTTGAGCAAGACCGCCAAGCGCCTTGGCGTGCCGTACACTTCCGTAGACTCAGGGGAGATAAAGTTTTTCTCTAGGCTCTCAGGAATACGCGATCGCCACTGTTCCAATGCCCCTTCCACAAAGCTAGCAGGCAGCTCTTCGGTTCCAACTTCCAACAAAAACGTCACCATAGACCGCAGCGAATTCCCAAATTTACCCACTAGTTTACTGTGTCTCTTTGGTAGGAGCGCTGGTTTTGGCGATGAGTTTGTCAGGAGGTGGCGGTGACGGGGCGATCGTGATTTGTCAATATTGCTGGTAGAATCGCTGGTGTCAAATGGGTGGGCGATTTCCAGAAGACAAAATCCTTGTAAATCTGAATTTTGAAGGGGGACTGTTGATGAGTCTTGGGCGATTTTCTCTCATCTTTGCAGCCATTGCATTCTTCATCTATGGTGCGGCGTTTCTGCTCTTCCCAATCCTGATGACTTCTTTTTTGGGTTTCAAGCTCTCTGCTTCGAGTGCAGTGATTGATGTTCGAGCGACTTATGGTGGCTCCATTTTGGGAACCGCAGTCTTTTTTGCTTGGTGTGCGCTTCGAGACGAGTTGCTTCGCGTGGGTCTGATGGCTCAAGCGGCGATCGTCGGTGGATTTATTTTCGGCAGGGTTGTGGGGATTGTCGTGGACAGAGAGCCGAATCTTTTCATTGTTATCTTGCTGATCGGAGAGATTGTCGGGTTTGCACTTGCGCTTGCTGCATTACGGATTGACTTGAAGAGCAAGCAAGAGCTTGAGCCTTCAGCTTAAAAGGCTACAGATGGATTCGCGCTAGAAAACCCTTAGATGGATGTTTGAAACGTATCAAGCGTTCTGCATTCGTCCCCCAACCCCCCAATTCTGGGGGACTTTGAACAGAAATTGGGTCGAAAGTCCCCCAGAATTGGGGGATTTAGGGGGCGGATCGGGTAGCAACTTATCACTTTTCAAACCTCCTCTTAGAAAAACCGCCCATTCGATCGCGATCGAACAGGCGGCGCTGTATTGCACTAGCTTATTTTTTACAGAAAATCGGAGAAACTGTCGTGTTTTACGATGCTTCCTGCCAATCCGGTCAAGATTTCTTGAATTTTGACCAGCCCGCATACTTGGCGCGATCGCCCAACTCTTCCTCAATTCGCAGGAGCTGGTTGTACTTGGCAAGCCGTTCGCCCCGGCAAGGTGCGCCCGTTTTAATCTGCCCTGCCGACGTTGCCACTGCTAGATCGGCAATAAAATCATCCGGTGTCTCGCCCGATCGATGGCTAATCATATAGGTATAGCCGCCGTTTTGCGAAATGTTGATTGCCTTCAAAGTTTCTGTAATGGAGCCAATCTGATTGACTTTAATCAGGGTGCTGTTGCCGACCCCTGCCTCAATTCCTTCTTGAATGATCTTAGGATTTGTGACAAAAGCATCATCGCCCACTAGCTGAATCTTGCCGCCCAGCTTCTGAGTCAGCAGCTTCCAGCCGTCCCAATCCTGCTCTGCCAGTCCATCTTCGATCGACACGATCGGATACTGATCGACCCAGCTTGCCCACAGATCTACCATTTCTGCGGAAGTCTTGCGGCTGCCGTCCGATTTGGAAAAGACATACAGACCGTCTTCGTACATCTCGGTGGTCGCCGGATCAAGGGCGATCGCCACATCTTCACCTGCCTTCAGGTTAACCTTCTCAACGGCTTGCAAAATTAGCTCCACCGCTTCCACGTTCGACTTGAGGTTAGGGGCAAAGCCGCCTTCATCGCCAATGCCCGTGCTGTAGCCGTTCTTCTTCAGAATGGCTTTGAGCGCATGATAGACAGCAGCGCCCATTTCTAACGAGTCACGGAACGTAGCCGCTCCCACGGGCGCAATCATATATTCTTGAAAGTCAACGCTGCTGTCGGCATGTGCGCCGCCGTTGAGGATATTGAAACAGGGGACAGGCAGCAAGGTTGCATCTTTGTTGCCCCAGAGGTCAGCCAAATAACGGTAGAGCGGCACATTCAGCGATGCAGCGGCGGCGCGCGCGACCGCCATCGAAACGCCCAGAATTGAGTTCGCGCCCAGATTAGACTTGTACTCCGTACCGTCCATCTCCAGCATTTTGCCGTCGATCGCCGCTTGATCCGTTGCATCCGCTCCCTTGAGCGCTGGCGCGATCGTCTGATTGACGTTGGCAACCGCCTTGAGCACGCCCTTGCCGCCATACCGCGCTTCGCCATCTCTCAGCTCTAAGGCTTCTCTGCTGCCCGTAGAGGCTCCCGAAGGAACCGCTGCCCGCCCTTTGCTGCCGTCTTCCAACACCACATCGACTTCCACCGTAGGGTTGCCACGGGAGTCCAGAATCTCTCTGCCATGAATGGATGCGATCGCCACCATAAAATTTATTCCTTTGCGTGGTAGTTCTCTCCGTTACTGATTGAACCAGAGATTTTGCTCAGCAGTAGTCACTTTTGTACTCTTTTAATGACAAACGTACTGTACAGCTCTTCTAAACTCCAATCTCACTGCTATAAACTAGAGCTGGGAAGAGGAGGCGAGGAGGTTACGGACTCCGACCGGAAACGATCGCAGTCTGAGGAAAGTCCGGGCTTCCGAAGGATCGCACTTGCTGGGTAACGCCCAGTGCGCGTGAGCGTGAGGATAGTGCCACAGAAAAATACCGCCCTCTCAATTTTTGGATTGCTGAGGGTAAGGGTGCAAAGGTGCGGTAAGAGCGCACCAGCAACGTCGAGAGGCGTTGGCTCGGTAAACCCCGGTGGGAAGCAAGGGAGTAGGAGCTACGGTTGATCTTTTACCAGCTCCGAGCAGCAGGGGCAACCCAACTGCGAGATCCGCCAGAGGTGTTTGGTAACAGGCATCCCAGATAGATGACCCCCCTCTGGGGAGCCTGATCGCAAGAACAGCGCCACCCAGAGAACAGAACCCGGCTTATGTCCGCCTCTTCCCAACTATTTAGTTTGAATCGAGACTGTGAATCGAGAATGATGTGGATCGAGCGGACTTCTGTCGAACATGCTAGCGCCTTTGCAGATTGGCGAAAATCCGATCGCCTCGAAGCGCAAACTTGCCGACCCATCGTCGCCGGAGTCAGAGTGACTGCACCTCAAGAACCTGTCGCTCTAGCCTTCTTTAGCGATCGACTGGCAGAACCCATCGGTCGATTCACCTATTTTGATGTCAATCCTCGCAATCAGTCGGCAGAATTTGGGTACGTGATAGCGCCGCAGTTCCGCAACCAGGGAATTGGGACTGCCATGTTACGGATAGCGATCGATTACCTGTTCGGCTCAAACTTATCCAACACAGATTTGCCCAGTATAGGCACTTTCAACAAACTGTATTGCCAAACGGGTGCCTTTAACCTGCCGTCGATCAAGCTTCTAGAAAGGCTTAACTTTCATCGTGATGGAGTTTTGCGAGAACATCATGAATTAGACGGAACCTTTTGGGACGACTATATTTACAGCGTGTTGCGTCGGGAATGGAAAAAGGAAGTATGAGCATCCGCCCAGAAGTCAATCAGGAAGACAGCCGAGACGAGAAGCGATCGCGCACTCTCCGGCTAGATCCGCAACGGCAAGCTCATCTGCGCCAATTTATCCAAAAGCTAGGGCTTCTGGAGCAAGCCGCCGTGAACTGGCATTGGCTCAATCTGGCTTTGACGCATCCCACCGCCTCCGCCACGGCAAACTATGAGCGACTAGAGTTCGTGGGCGACGCGGTGGTGAAGCTGGCTGCTGCCGAATTTTTGTTTACCACCTACCCAGAGGCAACCGAAGGCGAAATGGCAGCGATTCGGGGGATTTTGGTCAGCGATCGCGTGCTTGCCCAAATTGCCGATGCTTATGGAATCGATCGCTATTTGCTGCAAGGCAACAGTGCTTTGGCGGATCAGGTCGGTCGAGAAACCAGGCTGGCAGCGGCGATGGAAGCCATTTTGGCAGCGCTCTATCTCAGCACGGGCAATCTTGATCTGATTCACGTTTGGCTCAACTCTCACTTACAACAGTTCAGCGAAGCGGTGCGGCGCGATCCCGCACTCAATAATTACAAAGGCGCACTCCAAGCGCTAACGCAAACCCACCACAAAGCTTTACCCGAATACCGAGTCACAGAAATTGGGCAAACCTACGGGGATCAGGAGCGTTTTACCGCAGAAGTCTGGCTACAGGACAAACTTTGGGGGCAAGGCAAAGGTCAATCTAAAAAAGCTGCTGAACAAGCCGCCGCCCAAGTCGCGTTTTTGGCATTGCGAGAGCAGTCACAACCCCAACTTTAGGTCGGGCGTAAAAAATTTAGGGAACCCTAGAGCCATCTCCGTAGTTTTCAGGAAGGCACGGTTTTGGTTTTTCTTCCCCACCCTCAACATCCTGGCTCTCAGGTTTCGCTGATTCCTACAAAAGTTGTCCCTACAAAGCTGGCGATCGTTGGGGCTAAGCATCTGGGAAATTCTTTGCTGCAAGTTCTTTTGGCGCATCCTCGATCGCAAGTCCTAGCCGTGGTTGATCCCGATCGCGATTGGGAAACCGCCTTGAAGCTGCCGGGTTTAGAGGCAGTCGTGATTGCTACGCCTGCTGCCACCTCCTACAGATTCATTCAAGCTGCCCTTCAGAACCGTTTGCATGTGCTGACAGAATCGCTGCCGATCGATCCCGTGGATGCGATCGAGCTTTGCTGCTTGGCTGTCTCCCAGCAGCGCGAGTGGGTAATCAATCACACTCACCTGTTTCATCCGGCAGTGACTCAGGGACAGCAAATGATTCCGCAGTTGGGAGCATTGCGCTACGGATATGCCAGCCGCGCTTTGAACTCCGTCCGCAGTGATGTGGATGCACTGTGGGAGCTGGCAATTCACGATATCGCCATTTTTAACCATTGGCTGAATGAAGTTCCTAGCCAGGTACAAGCCCAAGGGAAAATCTGGCTTCAGGCAAGCGCTGAGCCGGAAGAGTGCGATCGCTTTTTCCCAGGCTTATCTGATTTAGTTTGGGTCAAATTGGTCTATCCCAGCGGCTTTCAGGCTTCTATTCACCTCTGCCGATCGACTCCTGATCAGCAGCAGCTCAGCGTCGTAGGTAGTCAGGCAACGCTGGTGTTCAATGAGCGGAGCCAGACTCCTCTCACCCTACGGCAAGGTCAAATGGAGCGACATCCGCTCTATCCCGCGATCGATCCCCTGCAAGCCGTCTGCACTCACTTTCTAGACTGCATCCAAACGCATTCGCCCTCCCAAATTTCATCGGGCTGGCTGGGAGCAGAACTCGTGCAAATTCTGGAGGCATTGACGCGATCGCTCCACCATAACGGTCAGCCTGTTACCCTAGCGCTACGACAGCCCTAAGTCCTGACGATTTATTTTTCGTCGCGTTTCGATGCGCGCA
>JBBSFA010000093.1:0-7963 GCA_038239185.1 Elainellales cyanobacterium
CGCCACCGCATTGCCATGAACGTCCTGATTGATTCCGCCCTGGAAGCCCTACACGACAAACCCAACTCATTTGTCGGCGGCAATATGTTCGTTTACTACAGCCGCAATCAGGCGATGAATCGAGATTTCCGGGGACCCGACTTTTTTGCCGCCCTGGATGTCGAGGAAGATCGGGTACGCCAAGGCTGGGTCGTGTGGGAAGAAGAAGGACGCTACCCCGATGTGATCATCGAGCTGATGTCGCCCTCCACCGCCAAGGTAGACACCGGGGTGAAAAAGCAGCTTTATGAGCGCACCTTCCACACCTCTGAGTACTACGTCTACAGCCCGTTTGATCCAGATTCTCTACAAGGCTGGCGTTTGGATTCATCGCGGTATCAGCCGATCGTACCGGACGATCGCGGCTGGCTGTGGTGCGAAACTTTGGGAGTCTGGCTAGGCACCTGGGAAGGTCGGATTCGTCGAGAACCCGCCACCGGAACCTGCACCTGGCTCCGGTTTTACAATCGCGCAGGTACGCTGATTCCCTTGCCGCCGGAAGCTGCAACACAGGAGCGTCAGCGGGCAGACCAAGAACAGCAGCGGGCAGACCAAGAGCAGCAGCGGGCAGACCAAGAGCAGCAGCGGGCTGAACGGCTAGCGGCTCGGCTAAGGGAGCTAGGCGAAGATCCAGACGGGCTATAAGCTTGAATCAATCCTGCGATCGGCTGAAAGTGTCGATCGCGGCAATTTTCTGGCTAAATTCCTTCTTCAGACAGCTTCAAATCGTTAAACTTCTTAAAGTATAATAATTTCCCTAGTGAGGCATTGAAGGCATCTCTACTTAGGCGGACAACGGTGTACAATGCCTTTCGCAGTGTTTTGTACAGTTAGCCCACCCTACTCTCCTCCAAACCACTACCACCAAATCACTATGTACATTGTGCAGATCGCTTCTGAGTGTGCCCCTGTGATCAAAGCAGGTGGGTTAGGCGATGTTGTCTATGGCTTGAGCCGCGAACTGGCGCTCCGGGGACATAACGTCGAAGTTATCTTGCCTAAGTACGACTGTATGCGCTACGACCATATCTTTGGGTGGCATGAGGCGTACCGCGATTTGATGGTTCCCTGGTATGGGGCAGCCATTAAATGCCAAGTCTGGTGCGGTTGGGTGTACGGACAGATGTGCTTTTTCATTGAGCCGCAGTCGGATGACCTGTTTTTCAACCGGGGGGTCTATTACGGCTGCAAAGATGACCAGATGCGATTTGCCTTTTTTAGCAAGGCGGCACTGGAATTCTTGCTGCGAACCAACAAGCGCCCAGATGTGCTGCACTGCCACGATTGGCAAACCGGATTGATTCCGGTGATGCTGTACGAAATCTATAAGTACGGCGGCATGGAGTTCCAGCGCGTTTGTTACACCATTCATAACTTCAAGCACCAGGGCGTATTTGGGATTGATATTCTGCAAGCGACTGGACTCAACCGATCGGAATACTATTTTGAGTACGATCGCCTGCGCGACAACTTCAATCCGTTTGCGCTCAACATGATGAAGGGTGGAATTGTCTACGCCAATTTTGTCACCACTGTCTCGCCGCATCACGCTTGGGAAGCGCACCATTCCGAGATTGGCTACGGCTTAGGGCATACGCTGCATCAGTACCGAAACAAGTTTGGCGGCATTCTCAACGGGATTGACTATGATGTTTGGAATCCAGAGGTCGATCGCTACATTCCCTATCACTACCAGCCGCAGAAGCTAGAGGGCAAAGCCCAAAACAAAAAGGTGCTGCGCGAACGTCTGATGCTGAGCCACAACGACAAGCCGATCGTGGCTTACATTGGACGACTGGATGAGCAAAAGGGAATGCACTTAGTCCATCACTTGATGTACTACGCGCTGAACAAGGGAGCGCAGTTTGTGCTGCTGGGTTCTGCGACCGAGCCGGGAATCAACGACCATTTTTGGCATCAGAAAAACTTCCTGAACAGCAATCCAGATTGCCATCTGGAGCTAGGCTTCAACGAAGAGCTGTCTCACTTAATTTACGCAGGCGCAGATTTTATCATCGTGCCCAGCAATTACGAACCCTGTGGGCTAACCCAGATGATTGGCTTGAAGTACGGTACAGTGCCGATCGTTCGAGGCGTGGGCGGTCTAATCAACACGGTGTTCGATCGCGATTACGATCAGACTCATCCGCCCGAACAGCGCAACGGCTATGTGTTCTACCAGACGGATAATCATGCGATCGAATTTGCGATCAATCGCGCCTTTGGGCTGTGGCACGGCGATCCAGAAGGGTTCAAAGATCTGGTAGAGCAGGGCATGAACTGCGACTATTCTTGGAATTTGCCGGGACAGGCTTATGTAGAGATTTATGACCATATCCGGCATAAATAGTGCCAATTCAAATGTGCGCTCAACCGCACCACGATGCGCTCTGGCGAAGCCGAACGTCGGGAGGGCGTAAACTAATCAGACAGCATTAGTATCTGTTTAGCCGTGATTCTTAGCTCTGGATAGATTGAAGATTCGATCGCCATTTCTCCTCTAAACTCCTGCTGTTCATAGAATTGAGCGGCTTTGTCAAACATCAAGATCGTGACTTTTTGCTTCTCTGGGTCAACCAACCAGTATTCAGCGATTTCTAACTCCTGATATTCTTGCCGCTTCAGCTCATAGTCGCGCTTGCGATTCTTCGAGCCGCTGCTGACAATTTCAACGGCAATAATCGGTGGAGACTCAAGAATATCAACACCTTTCAAGTCTTGAGCGGTTTCCCCCTCAAACACAATGACATCAGGCAGTCTGACTACGACTCTGCCGCGACGTTTGGTGCGGACACCTACTTTACCGCGCCCCACTTCCCGATTCTGCCTCAGTCGCTCAATTTCACGCTCAAAGCATTTCTCTAGAAATTTGGCAATTTTACGGTGCAGCCGAATCGCAGGGGGCATCTCTACAAGTTCCCCATCGTCAAATTCATAGCGACTGTCTGTACCATCATCGTAGGTTAGGTATTCTTCAAGGTTCAGTCGAGATTTTGTTGTCGTCATAGCGATCGCCCTTCCTTTTCATTCCTGATTCTAATTAAAGGCAGCAGCCAGAACTGAGCTGACAGGGCTGCTCGGAATCGCCAACCTCGACTTGGAGCGTGGCATGAACAATGCCAAAATGATGGCGTAGCTCCTGGGTCATATCCATCAGGCAAGCATCGCCGGGATGACCGTTGGGCATGACCAGATGCACGGTCAAGGCGGTTTCGGTGGTGCTCATGCCCCAGATGTGCAGATCATGGACTTGAACGACTCCCTGATAGTCGGATAGGAAAAGCTGGACTGCTCGCTGGTCAATGTGGGGCGGCACTGCATCGATCGCCAGATTGAACGATTCTTTCAGCAGTCCCCAAGTGTTGAACACAATAATGGCGCTGATCACCAGACTGAAAGCTGGATCAAGCCACTGCCAGCCCGTCGCCAAAATCGCAAACCCGCCAGCACAACGCCCAAGGAAACCATCGCATCTGCCGCCATGTGCAAAAACGCAGCGCGGATGTTGAGATCGCCCTTGCGACCCGACATGAACAGTAGCGCAGTCGCAGTATTGATGGCAATGCCGATCGCCGCTACCATGATCACCAAATTACCCTGAACCAGCTCAGGCTGACTGAAGCGCCGGACGGCTTCCCAGGCAATTCCCCCGGTGACCACCAGCAGAAACACCGCATTCAAAAACGCCGCCAAAATAGACGATCGCCGCCAGCCATAGGTATAGCGGTGAGAAGGGCGACGTTGCGCCAACAGACTAGCTCCCCAGGCTAAAACCAGCCCCAAGACATCGCTCAAATTGTGTCCGCCATCGGCTAGTAGCGATACCGAATGCGCCAGAATGCCGTATACGACTTCTACCACGACGAAGCCCAAATTGAGGACTAGAGCGATCACAAAAGCTCGATTGTAGTTAGCAGGGGCATGAGAATGACCATGAGCATGTCCGTGAGAATGATTATGGTCATTCTCATGATCATGGTCAGGTTTATGAGAATGAGAAGCCTCGTGATGAAGGTCAGACATAATGGTTTCGCAATGGATGCAGCTTGGCACTCATTTTATTCTAGACCAGTGCCAAGCTCATCACTCAGAAAACAATCCCTGTGCCATGCCCCGAATCGTAGCAATCAGGCGATTGGTCTGACGCAGTTCAACGGGGGCAGTTTTCAGCAGCTTGAGCTGAACCGCGCAGGCTTTTAGCTCCGGCTCCAGAGAATCGGGGCAGGCTGCCGAGTGAGTCAGGGTATTGGCTTCAGCTAGCTCTGCCCAGAGAAATCCCCAGTGCATTGGCAGAAACACCGTACCGGGCGCAATGCCGCGCGTAATCAAAGCCGGACAGCAGACCATACCTCGGCGCGATCGCACTTCTACCAAAGCCCCTTCAGTGATGCTTAACCGCTCAGCATCGCGCGGGTGAATTTCCAGAAACGGATTCGGGTGCATCTGGCGAATCTTGTCAATCCTGCCCGTTCTAGCCTGCGTGTGCCAGTGTCCATAGAGTCTGCCGATCGTCAGCACAAACGGAAATGCCGGATCGGGCGGTTCGGCTAAGCCTTTGGAATGGTAGGCGCTGAAACGGGCGCAGCCGTCCGGCGTGGCGAAATGATGATTGGTATAGAGGCGTTTGGCAGGGGTGCGATCGGTTGGAATCGGATCATGGAGCGACTGCGGCCACTGGGTGGGACCATGCTCTTGCAGAAACTCATGGGTGAGGGCGCTTTGCTCACAGGGGCGATCGCGGGTTAGCTCTATAAATTCTCGTCGCACATCCGAGGCAGATCGGAACCAAAACTGCTCGGCAAAGCCTAAGCGTCGCCCGACTTCGGCAAAAATTTCCCAGTCGGTTTTGGCTTCGCCCATCGGCTTCCGGAAGGCAGGACAGAAGGTGACGCGCCGCTCCGAGTTGGTCATCGTGCCTGCTTTTTCGCTCCACTGGGTTGTGGGCAGCAGAATATGGGCATAGGCAGCCGTTTCGGTCGGGTAGTAGGTTTCCTGGTAGACCGTTAGGGGCGATCGCATCAGCGCTTTCTTGGCGCGCTCTAGATCCGGCAGACTGACCGCCGGATTGGTGGCAGCAATCCAGACAAACTCCACCTCGCCGCTTTCTAGTCCGGTGATGATTTCCCAGGTTGATCGACCAGGATGCGCCGAAATTTGTCCAGCAGGCAAGCCCCAAGCCTGCTCTACCTCAGCGCGGTGCTTTGGATCTTTCACCGATCGATAACCTGGCAGCAGATGGGACAGACCGCCTGCTTCGCGTCCGCCCATGGCATTCGGCTGTCCGGTGAGCGAGAAAGGACCACAGCCCGGTTTGCCGATCGTGCCTGTCATCAAGTGTAGGTTGATGATCGCTCTGGCTTTGGCAGTGCCTTCGCTGGATTGGTTGATTCCCATTGACCACAGCGACAGGGGGCGATCGGCGGCGCGCCAGTAGCGAGCGGCAGTTTCGATGTCTTTGGCATCAATGCCGCAGACCAAAGCCACTCGCTCCGGGGCATATTGCTTGATCACCTTGACGAAATCCGGGTAGCCGCTGGTGCATTCGTCGATGAACTGGGCATCGATCGCCCCCCAGTGAAACAGCAGATAGGCAATTCCGTTCAGCAGATCGATGTCTGTACCGGGACGAATGGCTAGATGCAGATCGGCGGCTTCAGCGGTTGGGGTGCGGCGCGGATCGACCACAATCATCTTGACGTTGCGGTTCTGCTTATGGTGCTTTCGCAGCCGATTGAAGACGATCGGGTGACACTCAGCGGTGTTGGTGCCGATCAGAAAGGCACAGTCGGTTAGCTCCAGATCGTCGTAGCAGCAAGGCGGCCCATCTGATCCCAAGCTCTGGATGTAGCCTGCTACGGCAGACGACATACAGAGGCGCGAGTTGGCATCAAAGTTATTCGTGCCCAAGCAGCCTTTCATCAGCTTTTGGGCAACGTAGTAATCTTCCGTTTGAAACTGACCCGACCCATACATACAGAGTGCATCTGCACCGCGTGCCGTCCGCACCGTTTGGATATGCGTGACGATGCGATCGAACGCCTCCTCCCAACTCGCCTGCCGGAAGGGTTCCTCCAGCGAATCGCGCATCATCGGATAGAGCAAGCGATCGCACTCTAACGGTTCTGCCACCGTCGCCCCTTTGACGCAAACCATGCCCAAGCTAGAAGGATGGGCGCGATCGCCGCGAACTTTCCAACTTTGACAAACCGAGTCGGGGGATGACTCGGCTGATTTGACAGAGGATTTAGTAGATGCAGGCTCGACTGCCAACACCTCTAAACCACAGCCAACACCGCAATAGGGGCAAAGCGTTTTAATAGGGGCAGTCATAGGAAACGGGGAGGGATAGGGGATGCAGCTTGTGTTTGCGCTAGCGAGATGAAAGGGGCGATCGGTTCAAGCTCATCGGTGAATAAGGGTGGATCAGTACAACGGGAAATCAGTGTATCGGTTTGATTTCAAGTAAAAAGTACGCTCGAAACAAACTCATCATTTTTTACTCATCGTCGTCGTGGGCATAGCGGCGGTAGAGGTAATCTAGCGCGTAGTTGCGAAGCTCATAGTAACGCGGATCTTCGGTGACTTGGGTGCGGTTGCGGGGACGTGAAAACGGCACTTCGATGATTTCACCAATTTTGGCGGCAGGTCCATTGGTCATCATCACGATTCGATCGGCAAGGAACAAAGCCTCGTCAATATCGTGAGTGATCATCAGTACCGTACAGCGATGATCCCGCCAGATCTTCAGCAGTTCTTCCTGAAGTTCTTCTTTGGTGATCGCATCCAATGCTCCAAACGGCTCGTCCATGATCAGCACCTGTGGACGAATGGAGAGGGCACGGGCGATCGCCACCCGCTGTTTCATGCCGCCAGAGAGCTGTCCCGGACGTTTGTGCGCTGCCTCGGTTAGTCCCACCATTTCCAGATGCTCCCAGACTTGACCCGCACGCTCTAGTTTAGTCTGACTCGGAAAGGCAGCTTTGAGGGCTAGCTCCACGTTTTCGTAAGCCGTTTTCCAGGGCAGCAGACAGTAGTTTTGAAACACCACCATCCGATCGGGACCCGGTTTGGTGATCAGGCGATCGGCAACTTTGACTTCGCCCTGCGTCGGCGTAGAGAAGCCAGAAACCATGTTCAGCAACGTCGTTTTGCCGCAGCCGGAGTGACCAATCAAACAAATGAATTCGCCTTCCTGCACGGTCAAATCAACGCCATCTAGAACGGTATAGTCGCCTTTAGGCGTTGAATAAACCTTGGAAACATTGCTAATCGTCAAAAACCCACCTGTGCTAGGCGATGAAACGCTATCTAAGTTTTTGGTGTCGAGGGTCTGCATAGTGAGGAGGGATAAAGAGGACTGTAATCGTGCCGTCTGTGACTTTTACTGTCTGTAATCTTGTTTACCGTCTGTAATGTTGGCAGCCTTTAAGCGTTAGGCAACCTGCATTGCCGGAGCGCCATCCAGCGCAATTTCTGTCACCTGATAGTCGCGGCGGATGGCAAAGCTGTTGAGATAATCCAGCGGATGATCGGGATCGAGCGGAATCCCGTCGAATAGGGAGAACGGCGCGCGCGATGGCTCAATATCGGGCAGTTCTAGCTGCCGAGTCGCTTCCCAGTACAGATCCAAACGGCGAACCCGCTCGATCACTTCGACCCAGTTTTTCGGGAACGGCGCGATGCCCCAACGAGCAAACTGCGTCAGAATCCACAGCGCTTCGCCCCGTCCGGGACAGTTGGCATTATCCACATAGAACTGGTTGAACCGGAGGAATTGCTGAGGCGGCTGGTCGGTGCCAAACTGGAACGGATCGATAAATCCGAGTCGGGTGAACTGCGGGTCAGTGCCGACATACTCTGGACGGCAGAGCAACTCTAGGACTTCTTCGCGATTGCGGCGATCGTCGCAGTATTCGCCTGCCTC
>JBBSFA010000094.1:0-7889 GCA_038239185.1 Elainellales cyanobacterium
ACGAGTTCAAGAATTATTTGATCAATTGACGACAGATCAAGTGATGTCGGTGTCTGCTTACGACTTTATTCTAGAAGCACTTTTCTATGCGGCTTCACATTAAATTGGTATAAAGCAATGATTGTACGCTACTGGCAACCTTTGCGTGAAGCAGATACGATTCGCCGGCAAATGGATCGATTGTTGGATGACTTAATAGAGACCAATGGCGATCGCCCCACTTGGACACCTGCGGTTGAGTTAAAAGATGCTGGAGATGCCTTTGTGCTGAGGGTACAGCTTCCCGGCGTAAACGAAAAAGATCTGGATATTCAGGTCACAAAAGACACCGTTAAAATCGCGGGTGAACATCGCCAAGGATCGCAAAATCAGGAAAACGGCTACTACAGATCTGAGTTTCGCTATGGCAAGTTTAGCCGCACGGTCGGATTACCGATCGCGGTACAAAATGATCAGGTTCAGGCTAACTACACAGATGGCATTTTGAGCTTGACATTGCCCAAAGTAGTCGAAGCCCAAAATAAAGTGGTCAAAGTGAACTTGGGGGGACTAGGAGCTTCTGAATCACAGGCTTCTGATCCTAAAGTCGATGCTAGTTAGAGCTAGTCAGAGAGATAGTGCTTGAGAGTTGCGAGGTAGCCTACAAACTACCTCGCTTTTTCATACCAGTTTGAACGGAGGTTCGTAACAGACTATTAATAGTTCTGAACAACAATCTTTAAGGAAAGCAAAGTTTTTAGATTCCCGTGATACGGTGATCCTAGGTGTTGGAACTCAGACACAATCGTTCTGGAGATAGCGCTATGGTTCAGACCCCCCCTCCTCCTCCTTCAATTTCGCCTCGTCAGATGAATTTGCTGCGGATCGTCACTGCCATGGCTTGGGCAGATGGTGATTTGGCTGCCACTGAAGTTGAAGTGATGCTCGATCGCTTCAGCAGCATTTTTTCCCAAGCGACAGATCAGCAGCAGCATTTACGCCAAGAGCTGCGGGATTACATGATGCAAAACATCCCGATCGAAGAAGTTGTGCCCAAGCTTCAGAGCGCTGACGAAAAAGCGCTGGTGCTGCGGCTAGGCTATGAGGTGATCGTCTGTAGCTCCCGCACGCCGGAAGAAGCGAAGATCAATAGCCACGAAGCGGCTGCCTACCAGCAGCTTGTTGAATTGCTGGGTCTGCCGCCTGAAACGGTGCAGCAAATTGAAGCCGAGGTAGAAACATCCGGCATCAACAGCGGGAACCTGGTCGATCGCCTGACGCAAGAGCTAACGGATTTCATGCATTAGGAGAGGGACTGCGCTGCCGCAATTTCAGTCGCATCGCAGGACTGAAATTGCGGCATGGAGCGTTTTTGCCGCTTAAATCAACCCGATCGCCCGCTCCACCAGCGTCTCTGCCGTAATGCCGTTGAATGCCATCAGTTCCCCAGCACTAGCGGTGGTTTCGCCCCGTTTCCAGGCGATCGTGTCTCGTTTGGTAGTGCTGCGAAGCATGATTGGCTCCAACATGCCGCTGGCTCCACCTGTAACTCCAATTAACGCATCTCCGCCGAAGAGGCGATCGAATCCGGCATCGTCGAGGAAGCCATTGTCTGGCATAGAGCAAGTCTCTGATGCCACATCTGTAGCCCGATAGAGCCGACGCGGACTGATCACCGAGACAATTCGTACCCCAAAGCCTTGGGCTTCTAGCTTAGCGGCGGCTTCGTAGACGGGCATCAAAATCATGTCGCCAATCACGGCAAAGACGATCGTTTTGCTGCCAGCGGAGTCGTGCAGCGCGATCGCGCCCTCTGCCAAAGCCTGTTGCGTTTGGGCGATCGTGGTTCGGATCGGCAGCGGCGACTTGCTGGCAGTAATGACTACCCCTTTGTTCTGAGCAGCCAAGCCCCAGTTGTAGCAGGCTTGAATACTGTTGGCATCGGGTGGAAAGAGCGGAAAGACATTGCCGTTTCGCATCATTGCGGCAAAGTACGCCTCAATTTCTGGGCGCTGATGCGTCCAGCCGTTGCGTCCCTGCTCTAGTGCGCCTGCGGTAAACAGGCAAATGAGCGCAGGCGTGGCACGGCGCAATTCTGCCATTGCCTGCGTCACCGTCTGCCAGATCGGTAAGCCATTGATTGCAAACGATTCGTAGGAACACCAGAGGGTACGGGAACCCATCAAAGCCAGTCCTACGGCTAACCCAGCACAGGCATCTTCGCTCAGCGGCTCGTAAACCTGACCTTCTGGACTCTGGTTGTAAAGCGGATCTTCGGTCGGGTGAATGATCTTCAAGCCCTGGTTGATGTTGGCGATGCCGGAGGCTTCGTTGCCGTCGGCGTTGGTGACCAGGTAATGGCGATCGCGCTGTCCCACATAGGCAACCAGCTTGCCCATTGCCGTGGTTGAAACTTTTGACTCGCCGCCGATCGCAAATGCTTCGATCGGCAGGTCGCCCAAATCTGGCAGCGGTAGCTCAGACTCCGTCACCGCAACCTGGCTGGCTGAGCCGCCGCCTGCCCGTTCGCAGTTGGTTCGCACTAGCTCCCAGGCTGCGGGCGAGAGGGCGCGAGCCTGTAAGCCTGCCACAATATCAGCATTCTCTAACGTGTGGAAGGCATAGAGGTTATGGGACTTCGCTCCCCGCGCATGAACGCCTGCCCCCTTGAGCTGTTTGATAATGAACACCGTCAACTTGCCGCCGCCCTGACTTCCCAATGCCGATCGCGCCGCCTGATCCACGCCCGTCAGCACTGCCTGCGTGAATGCCAGCCGTTGTTCGGGTGAAAAAGCGGTGCTGTCTACATAGGCTCCGGGCTGGTTGCGATCGTCAAATGCTTTGGCATCAATTAAAATCACTTCCTCGAAACCATTGCCTTTCCAGTAGTCGATCATGTCCTGGTTCGACTGGAGCGACACCATGCTGTGGTGCTCCTGCGAGTAGCCGTTCCAGACCAGTACGGGCAAGAAGTTTGTCACGGTCGGAAATGCAGTATGGAAATGCGTCATGCTGCTCATTGGGTAGGGTTCGCCCATGCCGCCGTCGCCCATTGTGAATGGAAACAAAGTCTCCCGATGCAGCCAAGCCGCCGCCATTGCAAAGTGCTGTCCTTGTCCAAGCGGTCCTGCTGGAGCCAAAATGCCGGGAATGTAGCCAGAGAGATGACCCAGCAAGCCGTGCTTTTCGCGGAAGCGATCGCGCAACTCCTGTACAGTTTTAATCCCCATTGCTTCCAGCGATCGATCCAAGAACATGGCGCTGTAAAATCCGGGCGCATGATGCCCCACTTCGGTCAGGATATTTTTGTGACCAAGCATCACTAGCGCGGCGTAAGCCTCAACCTGACTGGCGAAGCCGCCCGGATGCCCGGATGCTTTGCTGGCGGTGACTTGCAGTGTCAGGTAGCGTAAGGCATCGGCATAGAGCATCGTCTGGTAAACGGCATTGGCATCGCTGGGGCTAGCGATCGCCTTGCTGCCGGGAGCGATCGCGGGCGTTTTGCCGTAGGTGTCAAATCCAGGCACTTCGCCAAAATACTGGATTCCGTTGCAGAAAGCAGGAGCAGGGGTGACAGCGGTCATGGGGTCAATCGCCTCAAAATCAATCTCAAGAGATCATCGTATCGTCAGTTGACTCGGATCAGGCAGCGATCGGGGTACTCTAGACCCAGGAATTTCTAATGGAATCTCAAGAGTTAAGCCTTATGCCTTCAACCGATGCAGATTTGCTAAATTTTTCTGCCCATGCCAGGGTGCTATTGGGACTGACGGCGATCGCGTGGCTGGTACATCTGATCAACTTCAATGGCTGGCTGAGTCAACTGTTTGGATTGCGTCCCCGAAATTTCTGGGGCTTGATCGGGATTCCTCTAATGCCGTTTCTGCATAGCGGTGCCAAACATCTGACGAACAATACTCAAGTATTCTTGCTGCTAGGCTGGTTCATTCTGACGCAGGGTATTCACCTTTTCTATGTTGTGACGATCGCTACAGCTTTAATTAGCGGTATTGGCACCTGGTTATTTAGCAGCGCAAGATTAGTAGTGGGAGCAAGCGGTGTGACCTACGGCTATCGGGGATTTCTGCTGATGTATGGCATCACCTCTGGTAGCCTGATTGCTCTGTTGTTGACTGCGATCGTAGCAGTACGAGATTACTGGAAAATCACTGGAACTCATCGCATCCCATCTCAAATCCTCCCAGGGGAAAATCGCAGAATGGCATGGGATGCTCACCTGTATGGCTTTATGGGAGGAGCCTTTATTGCGCTCCTGCTAGGCGATATGCGGCTCAGTCACCTTTAAGGAGGCTGGATCAGCGACTTCAAACAAAACCGTTTCTGCTTCGATCCCAAAGTCTGGATTGACCCAAGCCAGCGAAGCGCGAGTCACTGCGCCGTTTTGCAACGTCACCAGCGAGAAATTTCGGACTTTGCCAATGCGGGTGTCCACGATCCGAGGCACGCTTGCCGCATTCAGATAGACCGTCCCATCTTGCACATCCACCATCTTTCGCAGGCGCTCTCTGGTGTGGCGCAAATTGTGGTGCATGTGCCCAAAGGCAACCAGCGGGATCGTTTTACCCATTTTGCGCGTTTGGGCGATCGCCGCTGCAAAATCTGGATCGCCGTGATCGCCGCCGATCGGTTTCCAATCTTTGCCGCAAAGATCTTCTGGCTCCTCGCCCAAGCCAGTAGGACCACAGTGCCCGATAAAAATTACAGTTTCATGGGCAGCCTGTGCCGCAGCCTCAACGATCTTGGCAGTCGATGCCTCAAAGCTAGCCACCTCAAAGTATGCCTGATAAAATCGCCTATGTTTCCAGGCTGGGCCGCCCCAGCTAAACGGACGCGACCCTACGATCGATAGCCCTAAATCCGGAAAATCCAGCTTGCCAAAGCCCACATGAGCCTCGCCCAACAGGTCAAGCTGCTTTTGCACCCCATCTTCTGGCGACACAACCGATCGCAGCTTCTTGCCCCAGTCTGTGGCGGTGTACCAGGCATCGTGATTGCCCAAAATTACGGCTTTAGGCAGGTCGAGACTGGCGACCGATCGCACCACCTCGATCGATTCATTGCCAAAATCACCCACCAGCAGCACCAAATCGATGCCCAGATGCTTGAGCGCGGCAGCATCGTCGCTGTCCCAGGCATCATGGACATCGCCCACTATGGCAATTTGGATAGAAGTGGCAATTTGGATAGAAGCAGGTGAATTTGCGGATAAATTAGATGCCATCACTTTTTTCGATGTAGTCTCGAATGTCATTAAGGTCAATATATCGATCAGTGACATTCCGCAGCTCGCGTGCAATCATCCCTTCAGTAGAAACTACCGTGATGTGTGTGCTTTTCGATCGCAGCATTTCGATCGCCCGCTCAAAATCGCCGTCGCCGCTAAAGAGAATGACGCGATCGTACTGATCGACGGTGTTAAACATATCCACAACAATTTCGATGTCCAGGTTTGCCTTTTGGGAAATCCGCCCCGACGAGTCATCATAATACTCTTTCAAGATTTTGGTGCGAACCGTATATCCCAGACTGATCAGGGCATCTCGAAAACCGCGCTGGTCTTGTGGATCTTTTAATCCTGTGTACCAAAAGGCATTGACCAAGGTCACTTCCGGATCGCCCGTGAAATAATCCAACACTCGGCGCGGATCAAAGAACCAACCATTTTTTTGTTGAGCGTAGAACATATTGTTCCCGTCTACAAAAATAGAAAGACGGTTCATTGAAGAGGAAGACATAAGATCTTTAAGCCTATTATTTTTAGCAGGAAATTCAATTAAGCGATTCAAATCTGACAATTTACTCCTAAGAAAC
This sequence comes from Elainellales cyanobacterium, assembly GCA_038239185.1. GTDB lineage: Bacteria > Cyanobacteriota > Cyanobacteriia > Elainellales > Elainellaceae > FACHB-886. The sequence goes on from JBBSFA010000094.1 coordinate 5,812, forward strand.
AATTCGTTGATACGAACGTTTGGTGGGTGCAATTCCTAATAAAGTGAAAATCAAAAATAATCTAATTTACCTAAATAACTTACTAATAATGATCAGAGAAACAGGCTTAAGTTGCCTATCCCTTCGTTATAGAAGTCGCGCTTTAATCGCAAACATTATAAGATTATAAACTTTCTGTAGAAAGGTGCTCCATTTTTTCAGGTGAGTTGGTTGAGATGCCCTGCTGCCTGCCCGATCGCCTTCCTGGAGATGCTTTTCTCTAGAGATGCTTTTCTCTAGAGACGCTTTTCTCTAGAGACGCTTTTCTAAAGGTACGAACACCAATCGCTCCAACTTCCAGCATAGAGCTTGCCCGTCTCAATCCCTGCCAGTTCAAGCGAGAGCAAATTGACGCAAGCCGTGACCCCAGAGCCGCAGTAAACCAAAATCTCTGCCGGAGCCTCTGCCGGAGCTTTTGCCGGAGCTTCTGATCCACTTGGCTCTGCTGCTCCTGACAGCCTTGCCCAGCGCTGCTGCTGTTCGGTTGGCGATCGCAAATATCCCTGCTCGTCAGTTACCTCTTGCCAAGGATAATTCACTGCACCCGGAATGTGACCTGCAACTGGATCAATCGGTTCCCGTTCGCCTCGATAGCGATCGCCTTCTCGCGAATCGACCAAAGCTACAGTAGGTAGATCCTTGAGGGCTTTCACCGCATCAATATCAACCACCCAGTTCGGCTGAATCCGGAGGATAAAATGCCCCAATTGAGGGACAGGAAGCTTGGCTGTGACCGGGTGACTGGCGGCTTGCCAACCGCTCCAACCGCCGTTCAGCACTGCCACCTGCTCATGTCCCAAATAGCGCAAAAGCCACCAAGCCCGCGCTGCATAAGCCAGCCGCGAATCATCGTAGAGAATGACCTGGGTTGGGGCTTGTGTAGGTGTTTCGACTGAACTGGAGGCTGAGCTAGAAAAAATGCCGATCGCCGTCAATTTTTCTGCCAAGCTGCCTGGATCGGGTAAAGGATGTCGCCCGCCGTGTTGCCCTACCGGACTTGACAAATCTTGATTTAGGTCAAAATAGAAGGCTCCTGGAATGTGGCTGGCTTCGTAGTGCTGCCGTCCTGCCTGCGGATTGGCTAAGTCAAAGCGGCAATCGATCACGATCGTCTGTGGATCGTCCAGATGCTGACTCAGCCATATGGCTGATACCATAGGCGCTGACACCATAGGGTGAGTTTTTAAAGATGGATCAGAGGCTGAATCACCAGAGGCTGAATCACCTGTTGTTTTTGCTTTCATCAGATTTTATTCACAATTGAAAATTAAAAAATAGCTCGAAATAGCCATGTAATCACGGAAATTAACTCAGGCATCGCGGTTCATTGAATAAAATCAGCTCTCAGTAGACCTCAAAGCATATTTTGACAATTAACCTATGACAGTCCGTTCATATTAGAGTGAGCGCGCTGTCAACAGTGGTACTCACAAAAAAAACTTAAATTGTCAACCCTCAATAATAGGATTTCAACTAAGATAAAGGATGAATTAGGGTAGCCCTCTAGGCTTTCTTATAGCCTGAGGATCTCAACGACAGGCATTTTTAGCTGGCTCAACGTAATGCCATTCTTTAAAGTTTTGGCATCGCGCTGGGTATGGCATAGAGGGGACTCAGATAAGAACTGCTATGGAGGCGATCGCCTTAGCTGAGTCCAAATCTCCGTGGAAAGCCTGATCTCGCCTTTCAGCCAAATCGCTCATACTAAGTAGAACTAGCTCTTCATGCTCAGAACTTGCTAGAAACCACTCAAAGCTCTGCGCTGATTTTTACTTTACTGCTGCTTTATGGACATAACTTAGTTTGAGCAAAACTTCATAAGCTGCATTAGGTGTTTGATTCGGTATTTTTATAGGTTGTAAGTGAGCAATTGTCCTGTGAACTGCCCTAATTTTGAAAAACCCAAAATTCTTGTAGTCGATGACCATCCTTCGAGTCGAATGACTGCTGTTGCACTTCTGTCAGTAGAAGGATATGAGGTGCTGGAAGCTGAAAATGGTCAAGTGGCACTGAACTGCATTGCAGATGCTGACCCCGAT
>JBBSFA010000095.1:0-7844 GCA_038239185.1 Elainellales cyanobacterium
AGTGCTGGAAACAGCGCGGGGCGGGATTTTGCGATCGGGCTTGGGCTTTGATCAGTGTGATATCGGCATTGTGCTCAACGTTGCCGCCGATCACCTCGGCATTGGCGACATCGACACCGTGGAAGAATTAGCCCACCTAAAGAGCGTCGTGGTTGAAAGCGCGCGATCGAATGGCTATGCGATTTTGAATGCTGATGACCCGCTGGTGAGCGCGATGGCGACTCGGATCAAGGCACAAATCGCCTATTTTTCCATGAATCCAGACAGCGAGTTGATTCGCAGCCACACCCAGCAGGGCGGACTGGCAGCAGTCTACGAAAACGGCTATCTCTCCATCCTCAAAGGCGACTGGACGCTGCGAATTGAACAAGCGCCTCACATCCCGCTCACCATGGGCGGGCGCGCTCCCTTCATGATTGCCAACGCGCTGGCAGCGAGTTTGGCAGCCTTTGCCCATGGGGTGAAGATCGAAGACATTCGCACTGCCTTGGCCACCTTCCAGGCTTCAGTCGGTCAAACGCCAGGGCGGATGAATTTATTCAACCTAGGGCAATTCCACGCGATGGTAGACTATGCCCATAATCCGCACAGCTACGAAGCGTTGGGCAGCTTCATCCGCAACTGGCCTGGGGAGCGGATTGGGGTGGTGGGTGGTCCTGGCGATCGCCGCGACGAGGATTTTGTGACTTTGGGCAATCTCTCCGCCAAAATGTTCGATCGAATCATCGTCAAAGAAGACTTGGACAGGCGAGGAAGACCCAACGGCGAAGCTGCCAAGCTGATCGTGCAAGGCATCGAGGCAGTCGATCGTCCAGCCGCATTTGAGACGATTCTAGACGAAACCCTTGCCTTAAACACAGCCCTCGATCGCGCTCCCCAAGGCAGCTTGGTGGTGATCTTCCCGGAGAGCGTCAACCGCGCCATTGAATTGATCGAAGCGCGTCATCCACTCCCGACGCTTGATTTACCTCAAGGGGTGCGAACTGAACCACAGCCCCCTCAATTTGGGTTGCAGCAGAGCGTGGCGACAGAAGAATATGCCCAGTCTGGCGGCTAGGACAGCTTTCAGACTGCCCCTTTCAACCCCACAGATCAAAAAACCTAGATCAAAAACCCTAGCGGCTCCAAACTTGCGCTAGGGTTTTTTGTTTGCTAGATTTTTTTATTCTAATCGTCTCGCCCTTCTAACTTTTCCGATTCGTCTTCTGTCTTATTCACTTCTTCTTTGAAGCCCCGCAGGGTTTTACCCAAAGCACTCCCTAGCTCTGGAATTTTCTTGGGACCAAAAATCAATAGGGCAGCGATCGCAATTATTGCGACTTCAGGTAAGCCAAGACCAAACATACTGTGTCTCCTCCAGAATGAACCCACACAAATGAGCTGACACGATCGGCAAAATCGGCTACGGTGCCAGTCTCATTAATTTTAGGTCTTTATAGTTGATCCCAAATTTTCTAAAGCGCAGCAATTCAGTTAAATATACCGATCGGCTCACCCTATCTCGCTTCAGAAGCACCTCCTAAGAAAGATTGAATTGGCGCTAACCTTTGCCAAGATAGATGCGACAAGGGGTTCTAAAATTGCACACTGGGACTTACGGATTTACACACAGGGTAAGGCATCAGACATTCATTGTGCGTCAAGCATTCGCTGTGCGTCGAGGTTTAGCAAGCCATGCTTGATGCCAGATCACAGACAAAACAGGCAGCTTCTTTTTGAATGAAGCATCCCTTGATACCAGTTCACTAAATCGCGCCCAAGTCAAAATATGTGATTTCATGAACATGTTTGTCAAATGTTCATGACTAAACCCCCACTTTTTCTTTTAACAGAGGTTCAACTTTAAGACTGATTAATATCGGGTTAAGCCTTGGATTTCAGCAGCTTAGAGGGGGAATCCGCTTCAAATTCAGTCCGATTTTATACTTCGATTTTGGTTTAAATACCCTTGCTTTTAAGCATTTTTTGGAACACTCTGACTTAAACAGAAATTCGCTCACTCTAAGGAATAGTCTTTCATTCTTTGCCCCTTTCCTGTCCATTATCTCTTTTAATTGAGCTATGCGAATTCTCATTGTGGCTGAATATGCCTCTGCCCAATTTGGGGGAGAAGCGATCCTACCCTTACACTATTTTCGTAAGCTGCGATCGCGCGGAATCGAGGCAATCTTAGTCGTGCAAGATCGGACGAAGGAACACTTGCAGACGATATTTCCGCACGAGCAAGAGCATATTCACTTCATCCCAGATAATGCGCTGCACATCTGGCTACACAAAGTTGGTCAGCACTTGTCGCCCCGGATGAGTTCAGTGACGACTGGAATGTTAAGCTATCTCTACACCCAAACGATTCAGCGGCGAGTGGTACGGCAGCTAGTCGAAGCGCATCAGATTGACATCGTGCACCAGCCTGTCCCCGTCTCGCCCAAGCAGCCATCGCTCATGTTTAACGTTGGCGCACCTGTCGTGATCGGTCCTATGAACGGCGGAATGAACTATCCGCCTGCCTTCCGGAACGAACGCAGCTCTGTAGAAAAGGCAATCTTGGCAGTGGGGCGCTGGGCATCTCGCTGGGTGAATCAGTTGCTACCTGGAAAACGCAAGGCATCTGTTTTGCTGGTGTCGAATCCTCGAACTCGTGCAGCCCTGACCAAGACGCGATCGCCCCGTATCATCGAACTGACGGAAAACGGCGTAGATTTGGATTTGTGGCAAGTACCCACCACCCTCAACGCAGCTCAGTCTCATCAAGCTAGCCAGTCTCACCAGGCTAACCAGTCTCGGCTAGATGAGCCACAACCGGAGTCACCCCAATTTGTCTTTATTGGTCGGCTAGTCGATTGGAAAGCAGTAGACCTTTTGCTTCAAGCTTTTCAGCCGATCGCAGCCCAAACCAACGCCACATTAGAGATCATCGGCGAAGGAGTCATGCGCCCCGCATTAGAAGCACTGACTGCAACCCTGGGACTGCGCGATCGTGTTACATTCCGCGGCTGGCTATCTCAGCCCGACTGTGCAGCGAGCCTTCAGCAAGCCAGCGCCTTGGTTTTGCCCAGCCTCTACGAGTGCGGCGGTGCTGTAGTCCTAGAAGCGATGGCAATGGGTCGCCCTGTCATTGCTACCCACTGGGGAGGACCTGCCGATTACGTCGATGAAACCTGCGGGATTTTAGTCGATCCCACCTCGCGTCCTGAATTTGTTGCCGGATTAACTGCGGCAATGCTGCGGCTGGCAAATTCGCCGGAGCTACGGGAAAGCATGGGGAAGGCGGGTTTTAACAAAGTGAGACAGCAATTTAGCTGGGACAGCAAGGTCGATCGCATCCTAGAAATCTATAAGCTGGCGATCAAGTCCAACCAGGCTCCGATCAAGAAACCTGTAAAGGTGATAAGTGCCGAAGTGCTATCAGCCAAATAGATAGCCAGCCCTGCTAGAAAAGCTCCTGTGAGCAGCAGCGCTAAAATCCCCATAGCTCCGGCGATCGGTTTGCCGCCCCAGCCTGTGAGCCACGGGGAAACTTGCCCAGTGTAATCAATTGCTTCAGTCGCATCGACGCTAGCGATCGCCCAGATCCAGCCCGCATGTAAGCCCCAAGCTAAACCCAGCGTCCCCTGATCCGTCCAGCGAGCCATCACTAGCACCAACCCCATCAGCCACAACCCTGGCAATTGAGGCAGGTTTTCCTGCCCTTCCCAGACTAGATGCAGCAAGGCAAAAATGACGCTGACGATCGCGCCTGCTAGCCAAGCATTGACCGTCCAATCCGAGTCCTGCTGAAATTGATTCAGCAAAAACCCGCGAAACACCAGCTCTTCAGTCAGACTAACCCATAGCCCTAGCAACAGCGTCAGCGCTAAAGTCTTGCCAATGGCTAAGCGATCGAGGGTAGATTGTCGCCAAGTCAACCAGCCCAACTGAGCTTGAATCGCAAATAGCCCTAGCAAGCTTACAGCACCGATCGTTAGCCCCATCCCCAACGATCGCCAAGTCGAAAGCTCCCAGCGTAAGCCATAGCTGGCAAACGAGTCTGCTTGGAATCGTCCCATGCCCCACAGCACCAGCGGCGCTAGCAGATAGAGCGAACCCAACAGCGGCAGCCTCTGAGCCGGGGCAATCGGCTGAGTCGGCTTCCACTTTAGCCACACTGCCAACGGAATCGCGATCGGCAACCACAGACCCAACCAAATTCCAAAGAAAAGTAGAACGCTAAGCATAGCCTCTGCAAATTCTGCTAAAAGCAATTGAATAGCGAAAAGATCTGGGATCAACAGCATCAGAAAGCAAAGAATGCAGAAACAGAAGACAAAGCTTGATTTGCTCCCTTTTTATTCTTCCAGCTCTTGCTCATCGCTATCAATCTGAACCAGACGAATATGCTTATATCCCAGCTTAATTTCAAACTCATCTCCGGGCTTCAAACCCATCTTTTGGGTATAGGTTGAGCCAATTACAATCTGCCCATTTTGATGCACACTCACCCGATAGGTTGGCTCTCGCCCCCGACCATCTTTTGCGCCTTCTGCATCTAGCGTTGTTCCCTTTGCGTGCAGCAGGGCTTCAAAGAAATCTGACAGGTTTACCCGAGTCTGGTTGTCTTTTCCGGTGGAGTAATAACCGCATCGTTTCGCCTTTTCTCGACGAGGCAAATGCGAGAGTTCTTTAACTTTTTGAAGGAGTGCTTTTCCCGTTAGAGGGACAGGTGCAAAGTCAGTCATTGCCGTTCAGAGTTCCTCAGAATCTCTTAGATTATCATTGAATTGCTAAATTTAGCTTACTTAGTATAGGTCACTATTAACCGAAAGTTATACTAAAGACTACAGCTCCGACCATAGCTCCAAAATTCCAGTTTTTGGCTGTCAGAAAATTCGAGATGTCTCGTTCCTTTAGTCCACAACTTGTAAAGAAAATTGAGTAATTTGACAAATAAATTAGTTAATAGATGGAATAGTACATGAATTTCGCGAGCTGTCAATAGAGCCTGCAACAATCAATGGAGTCTGCCCAGGGTGCGTCCCTATTATGCATTGATTGAATTCGATCGGATTGAACAAGACTGATTGAACCGAATAGAATTACAATTCGATCCACAAGCATCTAGAAACCTGTCCGCTTAGAGGAATGTTTGAAAAGCGAGGATGTTTGAAAAGTGAGGATGTTTGAAAAGTGCTATAGACTAAAAGATGAAGCGATCGCGCTAGCAAGCATTTTTTGAGTTCTTAATTTCGAGACACTTGATTGAGCAGGCAAGGTTGAGTAAGCAAGTTCTGTTTAAAGTGATTCGGCAAACGGCTGACTCGACTCCTCAGATTCAGTCCTATGAATTAGAGGTTGAGCCTGGAAACACAATTTTAGATTGTCTCAACCAGATCAAATGGGAGCAAGATGGCAGCCTTGCCTTTCGCAAAAATTGCCGAAATACGATTTGCGGCAGTTGCGCCATGCGGATTAATGGGCGATCGGCACTTGCCTGCAAAGAAAGCGCAGGCAGTGAGCTAGCGCGCTTACAAACCATTCAAGAAAATGCACCTCAGCAACCTGCAAGCTCAGGAACTGCCCCAGCGATTCCTACTTTAACGATCGCGCCGATGGGCAACATGCCTGTGATCAAAGATCTAGTCGTGGATATGCAAAGCTTCTGGGACACCCTGGAAGCCGTCGATCCCTTTGTCAGCACCGCAGGCAGACAGATGCCAGAACGCGAATTTTTGCAGTCTCCCGAAGAGCGCGATCGACTCGACCAGGTTGGCAACTGCATCCTCTGTGGAGCTTGCTATTCCGAGTGCAACGCTCGCGAAATCAACCCTGAGTTTGTCGGTCCCCATGCTCTCGCTAAAGCCTATCGCACCGTTGCCGACTCTAGGGACAGCCAAACGGAGGCGCGCCTAGAAAAATATGCCGAGGGCACTCAGGGAGTCTGGGGCTGTACACGCTGTTACTACTGCAACTCGGTTTGCCCGATGGAAGTCGCCCCGATGGAGCAGATCAGCAAAATCAAACAAGAAATCCTCAATCGCCAGGATGATCAATCCAGCCGTCCGGTACGCCACCGCAAAGTCTTGATCGAGCTAGTCAAAGCGGGCGGCTGGATTGACGAACGGCAGTTTGGTCTGAAGGTCGTCGGCAACTCCTTCCGCGATTTGCAAGGTCTGGCAAGCCTCGGTTCACTAGGGCTACGGATGCTAGTGCGCGGCAAATTTCCGTTTAGCTTTGAGCCATCAGAAGGCACAGAACAGGTGCGATCGCTGATCGAAGCGGTTCAAGCCGCCGAAGCTGAATCCAGTTAGCCTGAATCCAGTTAGCGCAGGCTTATCTGTATCTCCCTCCCTCAACGAAAGACCCCCACAATGCGATCGCATTGTGGGGGTCTTTCGTTTCTCCAAATTAAGTACGGAGAAAATTTTGCCGTAAGCAGATACTTAGAAATAAATCATACATGTATAATGACTGACGAGAACCTGCCTAGCATTCCTATCAAACCCATGATTTAACTCAGTAGATGCCAGGATGCCTCCGCTTAAGCGATCTGGCTTACTTGGAATTAATTGATACAAAAACTGCAACCGAGGTCAATCCAAATGAGTACGTCAAGAAATTTCGGTGGAAGAAGCTTAGCCCAAGCTACGTCGATCAATGCAACTCAAAAATTGAGCGATCGCCTCGGTGGCAGCAATCAAGCCGATACCTTTCGCTTGAGCCTGAGCGAACCGATGCGCTTTAGCCTCAAAGGCAGAAGTTCTGGACAGGGCACTCAAGTTCAGCTCATTAGCGACCTGAATCAAAATGGTCGAGTCGATCGAGGCGAGGTGCTCAAAAGTTTTTCACTCCGAAAGGGTAAGAACCAGCAAGGTTCACTCAGCCTGGATACTTTGCCAACGGGCACTTATTTTGTGCAGGTGACGGGCGGCAAGGGGAGCACCAGCTATAGCCTCAGCTTGGAGTTTGCTCAAAACGCAGGTCTCACTCCTAGCGGCGCTCCTAGCAGTCCTTCCAATAGCCTCAATAGCCTTTCCAATAGCGCTTCCAATACTATTCCTAGCAGCACTCCTAGCGGCGGCAGCGACTTTGCCAGCCGCGTGGTGAACTTAACCAATGCTTTCCGCAACACAAACGGACTTGCCTCGCTTAAAGTCAACAGCAAATTGACTACCATTGCCCAAACCTATAGCCAAACGATGGCAACCCAAGACTTTGTTGCTCACCAAAGCTTAGATGGCTCCCAACCTTGGGATCGAATGACCGCAGGCGGCTACAAATGGGTGCGCTCTGCTGAAAACATTGCCGCAGGGCAGCAAACTCCCGAAGAAGTCGTGCAATCCTGGATCGACAGCCCTTCACACCGGGCTAACTTACTCGATCCACAGCTCAAAGAAATTGGCGTTGGATATTTTTTCCTGGAAACCGACACAGGTAACACCAACTACAACTACTACTGGACACAGGAATTCGGCACATCTCTATAAAATTCCGGTCGGTATAGGTTCAGCGATCTTAGGTCTATTTTCTTAAGTCTATTTGCAGAGAGACTGCCCTTTGAGGGAAAGACCTTATAATCGATTTCAGTCAGCGTTTCTAGATAATTGATCCCATCGATCGCAAAGACCTCATTCAAGACCCCAGTTTACTTACTCTCTTACTTACCGCCCTCTCTTACTTACCGCCCTATGGACGTCAAATTGATTCTGCTGGGACTTACCCCTATTTTTATCCTTGCCTGCCTCTTCTTTGGGACGCGCAATGGCTTCTATGATACAGATAACTATCATGGCAATGGGTCGGCGCACTAATCGGCATAGGCGCATTGAGGTATAAAGACAGGATGGAACAATTAGAATGCTTGCCAGTTG
>JBBSFA010000096.1:0-7793 GCA_038239185.1 Elainellales cyanobacterium
CGCGCAGCGCATCATGACGGAATACAGCGGTGAATTACCCTGTGATGAAGCGGTGATGCTTTCATTTGCTGGCGTGGGGTTGAAATGCGCGCATTTGGCTTTGGGAATCGGCTGCGGACAGCCGCACATCAGCGTAGATGTGCATGTGCATCGGGTGACAAATCGCTGGGGCTATGTGCAAAAGCGATCGCCTGAGAAAACGTTGACGGCTTTGGAAGCCCAACTGCCGCAGCGCTATTGGGTGGAAATCAATCAACTGCTCGTCCCGTTTGGCAAGCATATCTGCACCGGAAATTTACCTCGCTGTTCGACCTGTCCGCTGCTGGGGATGTGTCAGCAGGTGGGGGTGAAGGAGCATCGGTAAGAGTACGCTCGCGATCGCTTTCTTACCGATCGCTGGTTCTACAGGGTAAAACCGACTGCAAGCGATGGAAGACCGATGAGTGGGGAGGATACGATTTGCCGTTAGTGGTGAGTTACTTCAACTGGCTATGGCAGGATACGGGAGTCAAGACCACAGCGGCACAGAGAGCGGGATTGGCAATTCACCAGTGGAGTTGGGATGAATTGGTATCTTATCCCACACTAGTTTGACGCAGAACCAATTGAAGCTGTATAACAAATCTACAGCAAAATCAAGCCTTGTCTTGCCCCGATCGCCACTGCTTCGGTGCGGCTAGAGGCGTTTAGCTTACTGAAGATAGAACCGACGTGGAACTTGACCGTATGCTCAGAAATGTTGAGCCGTTTGGCGATCGTCTTATTTCCTAGTCCTTCTGCCAGCATCTCTAAAACTTCAGCTTCGCGGGGAGTGAGCGGCTGTGCGGTGGGAGTTTGACGGGGGGCGATCGCCATGCCAGAGAGCAGTAGTTCCATCAGGTCTGGATGCAGCACCGTTAAGCCTGCCGCCACTGCTTCAACTGCCGCAATGATTTCAGCCGCAGTCGCGGTTTGGAGTAGAACGCCTCGGATGGAAGAGTGCAGCATTTCGCTTAGCAAAGCGCTAGAGATTTCCTCGACTAATACCACAAAGCCAATCTGCGGTTCGGCTTCTGGCAAGAGTCCCGATCGCCCATCGGGCAACAGATCCTCCGATAAAGGCAGCGCGATCGTCCCCTCCTCGTCTGGCGAATCCCACTCCAGCAGCACCCCATCCGGCTGAAGCGTCGTCAAATGCTCTGCGGTGAGGGTTGTCACTGTGCCAACCACCTTCAGCGCAGAACTGTCAGACAGCAACGCCGCCAGTCCTGCCTGCATCACAATGGAACTCGCCACAATCAGCACCCGAATCACGCTGCCTCCTGCGTTGCCTCAGATGAAGTCAACACGACCTCGCGGCTAAGCTGGCGATCGCCCCGTAGCCACTTGATTTGCAGCAGTTCGCCCACTTGCCGCTCCTCCAAAATGGCGGTCAGCGCATCCAGATCGGTAAACGATCGCCCATTGAGTTCAAGAATGACATCTCCCACCATCAGCGGAATCTTAGCGGCAGGGCTGGCGATCGCCACCTCTAGCACCAGAAATCCGAGGCAACGGCGACTTAAGCGCACGGGCTGAAGCGTCACGCCGAGATAGGGGCGATCGATCGCTAGAAAGCGCTCAACGGCGCGGCTAGGAATTGCAAAGCCAAGTCCGTTCACAATCATGCTGTTGATGCCGATCGTTTCACCCTGGGCGTTTGCTAGGATTCCGCCAGAGTTACCGGGCGCGAGCCGGATGTCGGCTTGAATCCAGCGATCGCTCGATCGAGGCGCAGCGTGAAGAATGCCCGTGGTCAGCGCTCCCACAGTGCCCAATGGATTGCCGACTGCAAACAGCCATTCTCCGACTCGCAGCCGATCGGAATTGCCGATCGTCGCCGCTGGTAAGCCCGTTGCCGCGACTTTCAAGGCTGTCAAATCGCGATGGGGATTGCGTCGAAATACTTGCGCCTCTACGGTGCGTCCATCCCAAAGTTCCAAAGTGGCTGTTTGTCCTGAGATAACGTGAGCATTCGTCACGATTAAGCCATCGGCTTGCCAAATCACACCCGATCCGCTGTTCGATCGCCCGCTATGCACTTGTACCGTGCTCTGCCGCAGACGATCGGCAAGAGCAATTAAGTCGGCTGAAAGCTGATTGGCTGTCATGATTTATCCTCCTGGCTGGGACGCTCACCGACCACGATCGCAACTTCAGTCATAGCTCCGCCCCGAATCAGTTTAGAGCTGAGCGATCGACCAATTCGTTCAGAATCCAGCATTCGATGGACAGCGCTAATATCGGGCGTGGACTGTCCCTCTAGCGCAATTAAGATATCGCCAATCAAAACGCCAGCGCGATCGGCAGGACTGCCCGCCTGCACGCTGACAATGATCACGCCGCTGCTTTCTGACAGATGCAGTTCTGTCTTGAGGCGATCGGGCAACTGCACAGGCTGCATCCCCACGCCCAAATAGCCACGGGCAATCCGCCCCCGATTGACTAGCTGATCCACAACGCGATCAACAGTAGAAGCAGGCAGGGTCAAGGCCATGTGGCGATAGCCAGAGGTGTTGATGCCCACGACTTGCCCCTGTGGTGTAATCAATGCACCGCCCGAAAAGCCGGGATACAGTGTCAAGTCAGGACGAATCAGCTTGTCAATTTGTCCACCGTGCCAGGTGCGCCAAGCCCCGCTCAACGCGCTAATCACGCCCATGCTGCAACCCACGCCGCTGTCCGCCGATCGCGCCACTGCCAACACCCACTGCCCTACTTTGAGCGCAGAGGCATCGGCAACTTCCGCGATCGAAAAATCAGCGGCTTCCACCCGCAGCACGGCTAAATCGGTGCTGCCGTCTCGTCCGATCAGCGTGGCAGGCACGGTGCGATCGTCTGGCAAAGTCACCGTAATTTCTTCCTCGCGCTTCACAGCATGATCGGTCGCGACAATAATGCCCGATCGCCAATGCACCCCACTCGAAGAAAACCGTCGTCGCCCGTTGACTGCAACGGTAAACTGCCCCGCCTTTTCTACCGCGCTCGCAAATTCGTTGGAGAGCGCCAAGAGGCTCGATCCGCCGGATTCATCTGTCATTTTGCCATCCCCAATCTGGTTGTTACATCCTAGGATGCAAAATCGATCGCCTGGATCACATCGGAGAAATGGGGAGAATCGCACCTGGACATCTGGGCAGGTGCCAGTGGCGCGATCGCCAAAGCCCACCTTTTTCAGGAAACCCTGATTTGTTTGGAGAAGTTCACCCTTAGTCACCCCTTGAATTCGGTAGAATGTTCAAGGCTAACTTTTGAAAACTGTCGCCTTTTACACCGTTCTAATATTTATCTGATTTTGCTAGGGTGATCTTAACGAGATGAGTCTTAGGTGTGTTTTTTTGAAAAAGAAAGGCTGATCCCAGTTCCAGATATTGCAGGCTCCGCTGTTAAAATCCCAGCTATTACAGCCCCCGTTCACTTCGTTACTATCATTGATCCACCATGCACAAGACTTCCGATTTGCACGTTGTTGAAACTCGTCCTTTGTTAGCTCCTGCTACTATTTACCAGGAATTACCTTTAACTGAAACTGCCGCTACGCTGGTTTCAGAGACTCGCGATCGCATTCGCAACATCATGCAGAACGAAGATCGGCGGCTATTGGTGATTGTGGGACCTTGCTCGATCCATGATGTCGATGCAGCCCATGAGTATGGCAGAAAGCTGGCAGAGCTGCGAACCGAGCTGCAAGAGGATCTGGAGATTGTCATGCGGGTTTATTTTGAGAAGCCGCGCACCACGATCGGCTGGAAGGGATTGATCAACGACCCCAATCTAGACGGCAGCTATGACATCAACACAGGGCTGAGACTAGCGCGGCAGCTTTTGCTGGATCTCGCAGAGATGGGGTTGCCCGCTGCCACAGAGCTACTCGACCCGATCATTCCTCAGTACATTGCCGATGTGATTTCCTGGACGGCGATCGGAGCACGCACCACCGAAAGCCAAACGCACCGAGAAATGGCATCTGGGCTATCGATGCCGATCGGCTATAAGAACAACACCGATGGCAGCCTCCATGCGGCGGCGAATGCCATGCTGGCAGCGAGTCAGCCCCATCGCTTCTTGGGCATTAACACGCAGGGCTTAGCAAGCATTGTCACCACGACGGGCAATCCAGATGGGCATTTAGTCCTGCGCGGCGGCAAGCAGGGCGCGAACTACGATAGCGAACAGGTGCAAAAAGCAGCCGGAACGCTGGCTAGTCTGGGTTTGCCGTCTCGCGTCATGATCGATTGCAGCCACGACAATTGCAACAAAGACTATCGCCTTCAGCCCTCTGTTTTGCAAGATGTGGCAGCCCAGCTAGCCGCAGGCTCAAAGCAAATTATGGGCGTGATGGTTGAGAGCCATTTGCAGGCAGGCAAACAGCCCATTCCAGAAGATTTGACTCAGTTGATGTATGGGCAAAGCATCACCGATGGCTGCGTTGATTTTGCCACCACTGCGACGATGCTGCGATCGCTTGCCAAAACGGTGACGCAGAGCTGTTTGCCTGTCTAATGGCTGTTCCCGAAAGCTATAGGCTGTGGGTTGGGTTGGGCTGTAGGCACGGCACGACGCGATCGACGATCGAACTTGCCTTGCAAGAAATCTGTCAGGCACATCATTTAGCAGAAGCATCGATCGCCGGAATTGCGACGATCGATGCCAAAGCCACAGAATCAGGACTGCTAGATCTGTGCCGCGATCGGGGTTGGATACTGCGGCTGTTTACGGCTGAATTGCTGCGATCGGTTGCCGTTCCGACTCCTGCTGCCACAGTCGATCGCCAAGTGGGGACTCCCAGCGTGGCAGAAGCTGCTGCGCTGTTGGCAAGCGCAGCGCAGCAGCTTCGCGTTCCCAAACAAATTCTGCGATTTCCGGATCGAGCCGAAGCCGTGACGATCGCCATTGCCCAAGTCGATCGCGAGGTTATGGAGCGTTAGGGATTGCCTTCTTCTTGCTCTTGAAAGCCCCGCACGATGCGCGACAGCTCGTTCTTTTCGTCCACTGAAATTCGGGTGGGCGAACCGCTGATGATCCGCTCGAAGTTGCGGAAAGATCCTTTGATTTCGGGGCCGCGATCGCTAATCGTATACTCTCGTATCCCTTTGTCGTGCCAGGAACCGCGCATTTTGAACACGTTGATCGCCCGCGCCATTTCACCGCGAATCTCAACGTATTGCAGCATCAAAATGGTGTCGGTAATGGTCGAGATATGGGAATCGGTAATCGAGTGCGAACCCATAAACTGATCGGTTGTGTTGGTGAAAAAGCCAGTGATTTCTTCTTGCTTGGCAAACCCCGTCACGCCAATCACAAACTGCCGGAAGGCGTTGTTGCTCACCCCACGCGCCAAAGCCGAGAGCGAGTCGATCGCAATCCGGGCAGGCTTGAATTCGGAAATCTCTGATTTGATGATCTGCAAGTGATCCTCCAGACCAGAGGACTCTGGATAAGTGCAGAGGATCTTCAGCAAGCCGCGCTGCTCCAAATCTTCAAAATCAATGCCCCAGGAATAGGCGTTACGCGACAACTGAGCACGAGATTCTTCATAGGCGAACAAGATAGCGCGTTCGCCTTGGCGGCAGGCATCTTGCAAAAACTGGCTCACCATCAGCGTTTTGCCCGTTCCGGTTGCGCCCGTTGCCAGAATAATCGAGTCTTTGAAAAAGCCGCCGCCGCACATTTCATCTAGCGTTTTCACCCCAGAGGAAACCCGGACATTAGACGATCGCTGCGTCAACCGCATTGCGCCCAGCGGGAAGATATTCACGCCCTGGTTGGTAATCGTGAAGGGATATTCGCCCTTCATATGAGTCGTGCCGCGCAGCTTCAGAATTTCCATCGTCCGCCGCCGCCGTTCGCCTTCCAGCACGTTACGGACAATCACCACATTATCCGAGACAAATTCTTCCACGCCAAACCGCGCCACTGGGCCATATTCCTCAACTCGCTCCGTGGTCATGATCGTGGTTGCCCCCACCAACTTCATCCGCGCCACCAGCCGAAAAATCTCGCGGCGCACCACCGAGACTGCCTCATATTGCTGGAAGACTGCCGTTACGGAGTCGATCGACACCCGCTTCGCTTTGTACTTGTGGATGGCATACTGAATCCGCTCAATCAATGCCGACAGATCAAAATTGCCGATGACATCCTGTCCTTCTGGATCGGGCGAGGCATCTAGAATAAACAGCTTGCCGTCATCAATCAGCTTCTGCAAGTCCCAGCCGAAGCTGCGAGCATTCATAATAATGTCGTGCGGCGATTCTTCAAAGGTGACAAAAACTCCGGCTTCGTCAAATTGGGTAATGCCGTTATAGAGAAACTGCACGGCAAACAGCGTTTTGCCTGTCCCGGAAGTGCCGCTGACTAGAGTCGTTCTGCCGACCGGAAACCCACCGTGCGTAATATCGTCGAAGCCCTCAATCAGGGTACGAATTTTCTGAACTCCAGCCAAAGTGCGCGGTTGTCCGTCCTGATTCAATTGGGTCATACAATGCAGTAACCTATTTTTAAAATCTGAAACCTATTAAAAATTGCCTTTCAGCTAAAACCTATCTTTTATTAGTGTTTTGATCAGCCTGAAGCCAGATCTATTTTAGGACTCTATTGCCTCATCGCTTTGCAATTCTTCATCTTGCAGCTCATCGTAGAGCAGATCTAGCCCGATTAATACCCGTTCGCGATCGCTCAGATCGCCAATTATCTTGCGGACGGGCGGGGGCAAAACTTTTGCCAGCGTGGGAGTTGCCAGGATTTTGTCCTCCTCTGCAAGCTGAGGATTTTTCAGCACATCAATCACCTTCAGCGCATAGACTCCCTGAAACTCCTTCTCCAGGATGTTATTCAGCGTTTTCAGCGCTCGCACCGAGTTTGGCGTGTTGCCTGCCACATAGAGCTTCAGAATGTAAATTTTTTTCAGGGGACTCATAAAAATTCCACTCTAAGATTCAACTCGCCTTTGAGCTAATCCTCAACTCCTAGACTAGATTTCTCTAGGAATTGAGCGACGATACATCTCACAGAGATGAGAAATTGTATCAATTAAAGTCAGCCGATAGTCTTGCAAAATTTCGTCGCTGCGCCCTTCCAGCTTAAGCTGTTTCGCAAATTCATCCATCAGATCCATATGAATTTCAACAATCTGGGCGACCGGAACATCCGCGAAAAAAGCGCCATTTACAAAGTTATCTAGCTGCTGGTTCAGGTCTGCCGTATCGGCAAAATAAGTCAAGATAATGATGCGATATTCTGCCTTGAGTTGTTTTAGCAACTCCTCTTTTTGGAGCTGTGTCATCCGGCGCAGAAAGTTTCGAGGATTGCGTTTGTAGTAAATCCCAAGATAGTTGAGGCGTTCTTTCAGCTTTTCGGAGAGCCGTTGCTGCTGCGCCATGATAGTTTGGTGAGGTCTCAGCTCTGGCATTTCTAGGGCAGAGGGAGCGGTATCTGTGGGTCTAACAATCGGCAAATCAATAAACCGATTGATGGCTTGAGCGATCGCCAAATGGATCTGGCTGAGCTGGGTGATGGACAACTCTAGCAGGGCGGCATGGTAAACAAATTTCGAGGGAGCTGCTTCAGTTTGAATGGGTTCAAGGTTTGGCAACAAACAGGAAGCAGGCTGAAGGGTTGACTTTAGAACAATGGTAGGGAAGAAAATCGATTGCGCTTGCAGTTGGTTAAACAAGGGTTGCAATGCCGGATTGTCCTGAAAAATCAGGCAATCTAGATGCAAAACGTCCTGACGGATGAAGCTCCAAAAGTCCGTTTCAGCACTGAACTGGGTC
>JBBSFA010000097.1:0-7746 GCA_038239185.1 Elainellales cyanobacterium
ATGCTGTTTCTCGATGTGTGGTTGCCGTTGAATTAGGTTCCCTAGCGCATCAGGTTTTGAAGTTCAGGTTTTGAAGTTCATAGTGTTACATGCCGTTGTCTGAACATCCCTGCCTAAGCCTAGCGATCGCTCGTCTCACAGCCGTTGAGCCGCAACATTACGCAATCTGGGTGTTTCAGGCTCCCTATCCCGGCGGGTATGTCCACCACGATCGCATGTGGACGCAGGATTTGAACGAGATATGGCAGCATTGGCAGAATATGTTCTCACTGCGGAACCTGCCGACCGTGCCGCACATTGGCACGGCTGACCCGATCGAGTCTTTGCTCGACTTTGACACCTTAGAGATTACTTCATCGCCCAACCCCAACCAGCCCACCAGCTACACCGGGCGGCTGATGCAAAATCTGGGCGTTAACCTCTGGCAGTGGCTATTTGATGGCTCCATCCAGACTAGCTTCAATCAAAGCCAAGGCATTGCGATGGGGCAAGGTCGTCCACTGCGGCTGCGGTTGGAGATCCGCGACCCCGATTTGATTGCCCTACCCTGGGAAATTATGCAGCCGCAGTCGGGCAAGCAAGCCGCCTCGCTGAGCCAACAGCTCTTGTTTAGCCGCACGACTAGCGATGTCGATCCCTTGCCGCCGCTGCGATCGGAGCAGTTTCTCAAAATTCTGCTGGTTCTAGGGCACGATGCCGACTCTGCCGATGTAGTTGCTCACCCAGCTCGGCTGAACTTAGAGCAAGAAGCTGCCTCGCTGGCGAGAGTGCTGGAAACAGCCGCGACAACCGATTTGCGGAGCCGGATGAGTACGCCTGCCGCATGTCAGGTGAAAACGCTGGTGCAGCCCACTCCAGCCGAGCTAATCAAACACCTGGAATCTGGCAACTACAACGTTTTATTCTACGGGGGGCACGGAGTTCCGGCTCCAGATGGCGGTTTACTGCGGGTGCAGCCGGACGCTTCGATCAGCGGCACGGAGCTAGCTCAAGTTCTAGTGCGCTGCCAGGTTAAACTGGCTGTATTCAATGCCTGCTGGGGCGCACAGCCTGATCAACAGGATCAAAAGGCGATTCCCCGCAGCAGCCTCGCCGAGGTGCTGATTCATCATGGGGTTCCGGCGGTGCTGGGAATGCGCGATTCGATCGCGGATCAAGAGGCACTAACATTCATTCAGGTGTTTGCCAGAGCCTTGTCGGAGCGATCGCCGATCGACGAGGCAGTTGCGATCGCTCGTCAGCAATTGCTGACCCTCTACAAATTTAATCAGCCCGCTTGGACATTGCCTGTCCTCTATATGCACCCGGAATTTAACGGCGAGTTGATCCAGCCGTTTACCGAAGGGGTGACCGAAATTCCAGATGCCTCCCCAAGCTGGCTAGGACGGCAAACGCCGATGGCTTATCTGCGATCGCTTGCCTCGCCCAATCAAGTTTGGTCGGTGCGGGGCGGCATTATGCGGGTGGGACGGGGCGAGGGAAATGATGTAGTGTTGCAGCAGCCAGAGGTTTCGCGAGAACATGCAGAAATTTTCTACCGCGACTCTTCCTGGAAGGAAGACATTGAGCCAACCTATCTGCTGCGCGATCGATCGCGCTGGGGGACTTGGGTGCAGGGCGCAGAGGGTTGGCATAAGGTGCATCACCAAGAAGTACCGCTGCGATCGCGAACTCAGCTCAAGTTTGGCAATCCGCGTAGCCAAGCGCTGGAATTCATCATTGAGGGCACAGTATGAGAGAGGGAGCGGTATGATAGCTCGCAATGGTTCGCCTAAAATTATTTTTTGCCAGTTGCGGAACTGGTTATTTGCTCCGTGTAGTAACCGAAGTAAGCAACCTCATTGAACGGCATTTGCCGCCCTGCGTAGGAGTAGACTATGACCCACGATTCCATCCGTCCGCTGATTGCGTCCTTCCAAGCCCAAGCTGAACTAGAACTTTTGCAGCTCATCCTCCAAGATTCTGCCTCTTGCTATCCCTGCAACCCCGCTGAACCTGAAGCAGAAGCCTATTTCGCAGCCTTGGAGCAAGAAGTGGTGAAAGCAGGCTGGCTGGAAGAGGATTTCGCGGCTCCGATTCAGGCGTTGGCAACTCAGTTCGACCAGCTTTGGAAATCGGTTAATAGCCCCAAAGCGGATGACACCGCAACTGTAACCCAACGCCTCTGCAATACTGAGTTCTTTCAAAGATTTGCGACCCAAGTGCCCCAGCAGATGCTAGATGCGATCGTGCAGCGGGCACAGCAGTTGCTATCAAGCAATTTGACGCTTGCCGATCAGCTCGTCCATGCGGTGCAAGATTGCCTGCCGAGCTGGGAAGAAGAAGATTTACAAGTGCTAGCGCGTCCGTTTGCCTATGCGATGCGTGGCTCCGAAACAGAAATGCTAGAAGTGGCACTGCGATCGGTTCGCTGCGCTGAATGGACGGAACTTTCCGGCATTGAGCAGGCGCGGCTGAGTTTGGCTATCGCTCGTTACGCCATCGACCAACTGCCCCAGCAAGAAAGCTAGATCGAGAACGCCAACCGAGCAGACTATTTGAGTCCTGATAAGCGCGTTGCAAAGTTTTGCGATCGATTAGGCGATAGTGCTCTTGCCTTGAGAATAGCAGCCGCTAAGAAGGCATAAGAGACTACGCCAATCACCGCCAGCACCAAGAAATTAATTGAGCCTGTGGCATCCCAGAGTGCATGAAGCGAAGCCGCTGTCAGGTAGCCAATTAACAGAATTTTCCAGCGTTTGCTGGGTTTGAGCACGCTCAGCCCAATAAAATAGCCAAAATAGCCGCTGTACGCCATGTGACCTGAGATGGAACCCAGGATGCGCGGCACCAGCAGTTGCATCCCTACGACTTGAGCAATGCCGTCGCCCGCCTGAAGCGACACAGAGTTAATAATTTCTGGAACATACTGCACCAGCGTTTCAAGCAGCGTAAAGCCCACCGCAGACGCGGTGCCTAAGAGAATGCCGTCTAAGGGTTCCCAAACGCCGATGCGTTCCCGTAGAGGCGATCGCAGCCTAGTACCCCAAAAATAGACGACAAAAATGGGCAGCGCTTTCAGCAGCTCCTCCATCAAGCCCGCCCCAAAAAACATCTGCACCAGCAGCACGAAAAAATTCACCTCATTTGGGTTGTCTGGAATGTTTCCCGGCAGGATGACGCGAAAAACTAGAATAAACAGGTCGAGGATGGGGCTGAGCAAAATCAAATCGGTCAGCAACGCAGTCCCAAGCAGCAGCCACCAGGGTTTGTGCTTGCCGCAAAGCTGATAGACGAAATAATAGGCTGCACCCGCAATATAGGTCGCCAGCAGTAAATTGAAGTAGATTGGATTGCTGCCGACCGACAGGAACATCAGCACGACAAACACGACCGTGAGAATGCCTGGAACTAAGTAGGCTTTCTGGGTCAGGTCGCGTCCAGTTGAAACGATCGGAAAGAGCTGACTAAAGGTGACTGAATCGGGCGGCGCGGCAACCGGGAGCGGCAGGGGAGCAGCCACAGGCAGCGGCGCGAGCGGTACTAGATGCTCAAAGACAAACTGAGCATCTTGACCGAGCATGAGGCGATCGCCACTCCGCAAGTCTTGACAGCCCTGCAACCGTTGTCCGTTCAGAAATGTGCCATTGGCGCTTTTGAGATCGCAAATTTGCCAGCCGGAGGGCGATCGCGCCGAGGCGGAAATCTCTGCATGTTGTCGAGAAACGCCGCCGTAGCTCTGAGAGTCTAGAATAATTTGGCAGCGAGGATCGCGCCCAATTACCACAGTAGTACCAGCCGTCAAAGGATAGGGCGGCGAAGTCACCGCTTTACCCTGGGGAGAAATTTGCCTGAGAAATGCTGCTTGGGGGATGATCCGGTCATCAGTTAGGGATGCCGTAGTCTATAGGGCATGGACTCGCTATTGGTTTGCTCTTGTGTCCTGCACTGCGGCATAAAAGCAGATGCCTGTCAGAGGAATCGAGAGCGTCAGGATAATCCCAGTCACCAGACCGCCTAGCTGGGGATTGCCCGACGAGAGTTCAAAGATGCTACCCACTGCCGCGATCGCTGTAATACAAGAGCCAGCCAACAACACACCACTTTTGGGAGTCACTAATAATCCTACCTTTTAGAGAGTAATTGAACTGCAAGTGCCATCTAGGCTCTGGCTAGGCTTTGACGGGTTTGACCGCATCAGAGGCAAAGCCGTGCTTTGTGAGTTCTTGACCTAATGCCAGCGCATTGTCTACGCGATCGACAAACATCACGCCGTTCAGGTGATCCATTTCGTGTTGAATCACTCGTGCCAGCAGTCCAGCAGCTTTGAGTTTGCGGGGGCGACCGTTTTCGTCTTTAAAGGAGACTTCGATCTCTTCAGGACGAGTCACATCTAGAAACACATTCGGGATGCTGAGACAGCCTTCCTGGAGCGCACAGGTTTTAGTGCCGTACTGCGTAATCACAGGATTAATCAAAATCAGCGGCGGGTTTGTTGGCTCATCCGGCTTGTGATCGATCACGATGAGCTGCTTGTGAATCCCCACTTGAGGCGCAGCCAATCCAATCCCATCTTCGCTGTACATCGTTTGCAGCATCAGCTTCGCGATCGTGCGAACTTCATCATCCACCTTGGTAATCCGCTTCGCAGGCTGACGCAAAACGCGATCGCCTAAGTAGTGCATCTCCAACGGTGGATTCTCTAACTTTTTCTTTTCAACTAAAATTTGGGCAGTCATGGCTCGGCAGCTAGGTCTTAGGGTAGGACTGATGGATTTAGCAATTTCTATGCTTCATTCCATCATAGTGAATCATGCCCGCTTGCGGGATCTAGAAGCGAATTCGGCACGTCCCACTTCTGCTAGCTCAAAAGCAGTTCTAAAAACAACGTTAAAATAGTCCATACTCCAGGCGATACCGGACTTTTACCTCTTCACGCGCCGATTTTTTAAGTTATGTCGTTTCCCAAAGCTATTCTCGTCGGTCTTAAATCAGATCAGTTCCGGCATCCGTTGGACTTGCAAGCCACCCAAAGTCTCAAGCAGCTTCCAGGCTTAGATTTGCTAATCCGATCGCTATTAGCCCCTGTAGCAGAGCAGGTTTTTTACGTAGAAAATACGGCTTCCAGCATTTTGGTCAGCGATCGCCAGTTGCCTCATCTGCACAAATTACTTTTGGAAGCCTGCGAAGTTCTAGACCTAGAGCCACCCCAGCTTTATGTCAAACAAAACCCAGCGCCCAACGCCTATACTTTCGCGATGCGAGGCAAACAGCCGTTTGTCGTGCTGCATACGTCGCTGATCGATCTGCTGACTCCGGAAGAAATTCAAGCCGTGATTGCCCATGAGCTAGGGCATTTGAAGTGCGAACACAGCGTTTATATCACGCTGGCGACCGTGCTGCTGCTGGCGGGACAGTTGTTGCCGATGGGTGAGCTGATTACCCAAAGCTTGCAAAGTCAGATTTTGCAGTGGGTACGCTGCGCTGAATTTACCTGCGATCGCGCAGCGCTGCTAGTCGCTCAAGATCCGCGCGTGGTCGCATCAGTGCTGATGAAGTTGACTGGAGGATCGCCCTCGATCGCCCCTCATCTGAATCTGGATGCTTTCCTAGACCAAGCCCGTGCTTACGAAAACATTGGCACAGAAGAACTTGGCAACTTGGTCAGAGAGGCACGTACTGCCCAACTGACCCATCCGGTTCCGGTGCTGCGCGCATTGGAAATCGATCGCTGGGCAAGCAGCCAGAGCTATCAGGCACTCCTCCAGCCCCGTAAACACTATAGCCAGGAAGGCGATCAGAAGGGCGGGTGGCGGAACTGGTAGGTTCTTATAGCGGTGCAGCTTCGATCGTACTCAAAATACTAGCAACCTCTGCTCTTGACAGTTAGTACATTTGGAGTACAGTTAACTCAGCACATCAATTTCAACGCTATTCATGGAGAAACGCATTCTTGGTCTAGATCCGGGACTCGCCATTCTAGGCTTTGGTGCCGTGCTGTGTCGGGCTGCCCAAGGACGGGAACAGCCGCAAGCCGTTTCAACGCTGGATTTTGGGGTGATCCAAACTTCGTCAAAACTGGAGATTAGCGATCGCCTCTGCATTATTTTTGACGATTTGCATAGCCTGCTGGAGCAGGTGCAGCCCGATCTGGTGGCGATCGAAAAGCTGTTTTTCTATCGGATGGGCAATACGATCGCCATTGCTCAAGCGCGAGGCGTAGTCATGCTAGTGCTGGCGCAATACCGGGTTCCGGTCGTGGAGTTTACCCCAGCTCAAGTCAAGCAAGCGCTGACGGGACACGGCAATGCCGACAAGAAAGATGTCCAGGAAGCCGTTGCCCGCGAACTGAGCTTAAGCAAACTGCCTAAGCCAGATGATGCTGCTGATGGGCTGGCGCTAGCTTTGACCGCTTGGTTTCAGAGCTAGCGCTATTCGTTTGCCAGACTATTCGTTTGCCAGACTATTCGTTTGCCAAAAAGTCGAACGGCATCTCTTCCCAGCTAGTGCGGGTTAAAACAGCTTGGCGGAAATCAGCATTTTTCAAAAGGGTGTTGGCAAAATTGGCTTCGGTTAGATCGCAGTCGCGAAAGCTCGTTCCCCAGCGGGCAAACAAAACGCCAGCCAAGGTGCGAATGTACTCGCGGTGATGCAGCGTTTGCCAGCTCACATAGCCGCTCAGCAGCAGCACCGTAATCACGATCGCTGTCGCTGAAATCGAAGTCGGCGCGATGCCAATGGTTGCCAGAAACGTGCCGGTAAAGGCGATCGCTACCACAACCCCCATCTTGGCATTGACCACGATCCAGGTAATGATCGACATCCCGACCGCCACCATCGTCAGAGATGCCACCAAAAAGTCAAGCACGATGGCAATCGCGATCGCCGCTGCCGTTGGAATCGCTTCAGAGTTGATCACAGCCGCCGCCACCGCTAGACCAAAAGCCCCTGCAAAAATGCTAAAGCTGGCGGTAAGTCCCCTTTGCCACGCCACGAACAAAAATCCGCAGTGAATGGCGATCGCGATTACTTTGGCAGAGATGGCTAAAGAACTGGAGTGAAACTGCAAGCCGATCACACCTGCCGAGAATCCAGCGATCATGCCGAGTGCGATCGCGGTCACAATCAGCAGTATGGTGAACAGCACCGTCATGTGAGGCTGCAATCCCGTCTTGGCATTTGCGAAATTGGCATTCGTCAGAATTGCACTCGTGAAGTCTACCCCGCGAATGTCAGCCTCGCTAAAGTCTGCACCCGCTAGATTCTGCCCACGAAACACTTTCCCCTGGAGGTTTTGTTTCTTAAAACTTTTTACTTCCTGTGCAGACCTTCTCAACTGCCGCCGATTTTGCATATCGAACCTCATCTACACTAAATCTAAGACAACCTAATACAGTTTTAATACAGCCACAGAGAAGCTTATTCCCAGCTTCTGTAGTTAAAACCGGAATTTGATACATATTGCAACAAAAGTTGCTGAATCGAAGAGATTTAGCCCCCTGCGCCCAGATTTGTCAGTGGGCGTATCAAAAAGAACCTGACCGTATCAAAAAATACCTGACCGCCCCATTGATTAACTTAACCTATCAACCGGACAACCATGCTGTGAGTTAAAGCAAAACGGAAAACCTTTACGAGAGATGCGCCATCCATTGCAAAGCTCTTTACGACAGGGCAAACGCATCTTATTCGAGCAAGACCTTGAGCAAGTAGTCCTCATCCCACCCTGCCCGCAGTCGCTTGTTCTTGATGCCGAGTTTTGCAGTG
>JBBSFA010000098.1:0-7730 GCA_038239185.1 Elainellales cyanobacterium
CAATTCGCCAGCAGCGAGGCAGACCCGCCGTCTCGGACGCTGATGGCAGTACAGCCTGCAAAGGTGCGACGGGCAATGGCTCGCGTCAGCGATCGGTTCAACGGACCAATTCCCTGTGCCCAAGCGATCGTTTTTAGCCCCACTTGCTGCGCCAGTCCCATCAAGCCGCCATAGTAAAACGGACTCATGGCGCTTGTTGAGTCCTGCATCAAACTGCCGCCGCCCCAAATGAATACATCCGATCGCCGCAGTGCGCCCAGCACCGCTACTGATTTGCGATCGCAAACTTCAACCCTGTAGCGATCGTAGGTTTCCTGCGGATTGCCTGATAAAACCAGCGGTTGGACATGCATGGGCAACATCTGCAACAGCGTTGCTAGCAGAGCCTCATCGCCGCCGTTGCCCATGCCATAGTAGCCACACAAAACCGCTCTCATTCGTCAGTCGCACTCCAGCGTTTCGCGAGTCGATCGCCCGGTCGATGGATTAGTGCCTTGAGCCACTTCACATAACAGATCGTGCATGTCGTCTCTCAGCAGCACGTTAGCGAAATCAGCTCCGTCTACTTTGGCGTTATTAAACTTAGCGTTGAAGGCAAAAGCGCCTTCCAGATTGGCGTTAGTCAGATTTGCATCCACAAGCCTCGCCGAGTCCAGCGTCGCGTTCGTTAAATTCGCGCCTTCCAGATTCGTGTCTTCCAGGTTCGCGCCAAAAAAGCTGACCCCCTGCAAATTAGTTTTGCTGAGATTGGCTCCGCGCAGATTTGCTTTGGTGAAGCTAGAATCGCTCAAATCTTGTCCAGAGAAATCTCTCTGCAACAGAGAAGCCCGATTGTACTCTTCAGCGATCGCCACCGGAGCGTGAACCAGCAGCACAGAGGCGATCGCTACACTCGCCAACAAAACAGGGAGTAACGCACCAGCCAGCACAGAAAATAAGCGACCAAATCTAGAAATCATGAGGAATGTCAAGCTCTAGCCTGATCCTACCTGAATGTGCCTTCAAATTAAGGCTGGTTTGACGTTGGTTTGACAGGCGGGCGATCGGGAATACTGAATCGAGTCCAGGAAATCTCCCTGCTACCTATGAGTACATGACTATGAGTGCATCGTTGCCCCGCCGTTCCTCCACCCACAAACGCGCTGACCTAACGATGGGCGCACTTGCTGAAGAACTAGTTGCCCAGTGGCTCACTAGCCAAGGATGGAAAATTCACCAAAAGCGCTGGCGCTGTCCCGTGGGAGAGCTAGATTTAATTGCACAACGCTTTGATCAATCCAGCAGTCAGATTGCTTTTATAGAAGTAAAAGCCCGCAGTCGCGGCAATTGGGATGCCGACGGACTCCTTGCCATTACGCCACAAAAGCAAGAAAAGCTGCGGAAGGCTGCTCACTTCTTTCTAGCAAAGCACCTCTATCTGGCAGCTTTTCCCTGTCGTTTCGATATTGCTCTAGTCTCCTGTCAGCGATCGCCCATCACAGAAGAATCGCCTCAGCCCATTGCACCGCCGAACTTTGCGTCCGTCAAACTAGGGCAACCTGTCGCGATCGGCATCTATCGTCTGACGCTTCAGCAGTATGTTGAGGGAGCCTTCGATTAGCTGGCTTAGGCGAGCGTTTCCGGGCAGTACCCTAAGCCCTGCACAAACTGGTGGCGGAATTCTTCAATTTCGGTGCGATCGGGGCTACCATACGACACCACAGCAACCTGGTAGCGACGCATTACTTCTACGGGAGACTGCCCTGTCTCTAAACCCCAGAGTGCCATCTGCACCCGCAATTCGGGTTCAAACGGGATGCCAAGCTCATTCAAAAAAGCTCGGAAATCTCCGTCCTCAGCTCCGCTCAGAGCGCGGCTTAATTGAACTTTGACTACCCAACCGTCAATTTGATGGATCACCGTCATGAATCGAACCGGAAGCCAGCGCATTTGGTGAAGATGCTCCACCACTCGTAGCGTTAGGCTGGCATTCGCAAGGTAGTAGAGGTATTCCATAACGAATGATTTTTGCAAGTGCTACATCTCTTATGGTCGCGATAAACTGAACTTATCACTAGGGGAAAAGTCCCCCATCTGGTGTGGGGATTCCACCCAATTTCGATCAATTGGAAACATGAGCAGCTTGCAATCACACCCTTCTCCTGGCGATCGCCCCGACTCAAATTCTCTGCTCAGCCCGCCACCTCCCCAGCTTTCCCTCTCAGCCTATGATTACGATTTGCCGAGCGATCGCATCGCTCAAAATCCCGCCAATCCCAGGGATAGTTCGCGGCTGTTGGTAGTTGATTCCCCTGCGTCGCACCAGCATAGGATCTTTCAAGAGCTGCCAGAATTGCTTCAGCCTGGGGATTTGTTGATCCTTAACGACACACGGGTAATCCAAGCGCGGCTGTATGGACGCAAGCTGGATCGCGATCGCATAGAGCAGTCTGAGGCGAGTGCCAAAGTGGAAATCTTGTTGCTAGAGGAACGGCAGCAAAATTGCTGGCTAGCCTTAGTCAAGCCAGGAAAGCGATTGAAGCTAGGCGCACAAATTGAATTTGGCTATGACCTGGCTGATCCGAACCTGCAAGTATCTGCTACTGTCATCGCGATCGATCCCGCTACAGGTGGACGATTGCTTCAGTTTACTGTCCCAGAGGGGCGGTCGCTCCTGACCGTTTTGCCGCAGTTGGGCGTTGTGCCCCTGCCGCCCTATATCACCGACTCGCAGGCAGATCCGGAGCAATACCAAACCGTATATGCCGATCGCGCTGGCTCTGTGGCTGCCCCCACAGCCGGATTGCATTTCACGCCTGCCCTACTGCGCCAACTGCAAGCTAGGGGGATTCAACAAGCCTTTGTGACCTTGCACGTTGGCATTGGCACCTTTCGCCCGGTTGAAGCAGAGGACATTACGCAGCATCAAATGCACGGTGAATGGCTAGAAGTGCCGCCTGAAACTGTGGAGGCAGTTCATAGGACTAAGGCAGCGGGCGGACGCATCATTGCCGTGGGCACAACCGCAACGCGATCGCTAGAGGGAGCCTCCCAAAGCGGCACACTCCAGCCTTTCTGCGGCAAAACAGAGCTGTTTATCTATCCCGGCTACCAATGGAAAACAGTTGATGGACTGATCACAAATTTCCATTTGCCGAAGTCCAGCCTGCTCATGCTCGTAAGTGCGCTCATTGGGCAGCAGCGACTTCTGAAGCTGTATGAAGTGGCGATTGCTGAACACTATCGCTTCTACTCTTTTGGAGATGCGATGCTGATTTTGCCGGAAGCCCGATTAGCTCAAAGCTGAAGCAACTGCCGCCGCCGCACAATTTGGCTAGGCTCGATCTGCACTGAGGCTTCAGCCAAAGGCAGCGATCGCGATCGCTTGCTATAGACATTAAACTGATGAATCTGCTGGTTTGTATGGTCAAACCCAGTCAGCCAACCGCTTTTGGGATGATATGCGCCCGTGTCGATATCCAGCCAGCCTTCGCCTTGCGCCACCTCGCCTGGAGCCACACCGGGCAGCGTGAAGGTAATGGTATGCCCTGTGATAATCAGCTTATCGGCAAAGTAAGGCTCTGAGGCGCTGTGAAACTCTTCGCGAATCCAGCAGTACTCCTGAGGGGTCTGGGCATCTAGCGGCAACCCTGGATGTAGCCCTGCATGAACCAGCCAGACATCTCCCAAATCCAAGTGTGTGGGCAGGCTGCGGAGCCATTCAATATTCTCTAGCAGGCGCTCTGGTTCCATATAGCTGGCGACCGTGGTTTGTCCGCCGCTCTGAAGCCAAGCCTGTAGGGCAAACTGGGAAACTTTGTTATCACCCGGAAACGCTTCTAATAAAAGCTGCTCATGGTTTCCCATCACGCAGCGGTAGCCCTGCTGCCGCACGAACTCAATCACCTGCGCGCTTTTGGGACCCCGATCGATTAAATCGCCTACAAAGTAAATTTGGTCAGAGGCAGTCGGGGCAAGCATATCCAGCAAATTCATGAGACCATCAAAATGACCATGAACATCTCCGATGAAAATGCGGCGATCGCTAACCACGCTGTTAAAAGCCTCCAAACTCAAGATTGGCTCATCTTGGATAAAATTCTGGGTTTAAGCAAATCAAGCTTTACGAAGCGCCTCATCGGAACAAGTCCAACGAAGCACTGCTTCGTAGAAATCTAGCCGAGAAATCAAAACAGGATTACTACAGCAGACTCCATATCTCTCCTCAGTGTGCCCGCAAGATCAGGGGAGTAACAAGTTTTATTGTTGAAATTTGTTGAAATTTGTTGAAATTTGCGTGAGGTTTTTACCAGTATATTCAAGAACACTGCGACTGTTTTAGGATGAGACGGCGAGAACAGGCAAGGGGCAACCGCTTCAAGCCAGATTGTACCGATTACTGGCTCAAGTTACTGGCTCAGAGCGCGCAGAAATTGCTGTAATGAAGAGAGCAGGCCTCGGCGTGGCGTTTGAGAAGCGCCAGACAGAGCATCAGCCGTGCCAAACAGGATGCGATCGAGCGTTTCGCTAGAGGGCTTCTGAGGTTCCTCAGCCATTAGCTCATAGGTGTCGCCTTTTTCCTGCCAGACTTGCCACTGACCCGGATAAGCGCGAAACAGAGCTGCACCTTCCAGCGGTCGCAAATAATAGCAGGATTCAATCGTACTGAGAAAGCGATCGCGCAACTGCCGACCCGCATAACCGATGCCAATCGTGGCAACGTCTTCTAGCTTAGGATTTAGCAAGACGACGGGGCGATCGCCTGCCTGCTGACACAGCGCTTCTACCTCTACCACCTCCACTGAGGAAGGCTGCACAAACAGAAACGCCTGCTCCTCGTCTAGCATTTCTGACTTCATGTCGTTAATGCCTCGAATGGCAAAGGGCTTTTCGCCCCAATCGCGCCGCGCTAATGCGGCTGCTCCTGCATCTGGAAAATAGACGCGCAACTGTGAGCCAAATTGCTCGAATGCTGGCAAAAACTGCTCTGCTACAGGCATAATTTTCAGCTCTGGAAACAGCAGGTCTACTTGCAGCCGACTGTATCCCGCCGCGATCGCTGCAACTGTGGCTTCGCGTGCCTGAGTGACTGCATCATCAAGAGAATTGGGAAGAGACATGGGCAGGATAAATGAAGTGGAATAACTGAAAGAACGCGAACTTCCTTAAACTATGCCTCAAGCTCGCGTTGGATCAATGTAGCCTTGAAGACTTTCAGGATCAAATTGCTTGAGAATACGGCTCGCTTGATTCGTGATATTGGGTGCGCCCTGAGCCACAACAATATACTTTCCGGCGCTCAAGCGGTTTCGGTAAGGCAGCGCATCCCCACTGCCAGACGACAAGCTGACTCCTCCGCCAACGAAAAAGCTGCCCATTGCCGCCGCGATCGCGCCCAGCAGTCCGCCCAAGATCAGGTTGCCAACGCTGCCGATTTCTGGGACAAGCTGATACTGCGTAGCAAAGTTGAAGGCAATGCCTCCCAAAAAACCGAAAGGTACTAGCCAAGTCCCCATCAGAAAAGCCTGTCTGCGACCCGGCTCTTTGGGGTCAATGAAGCCAAACTCGTCAGGCGTTTTATACCCTTTGCCCAAAATACTAACTTGCTGCATGGGCAAACCTTCCTTCTCCAATGCCGAATATGCTGCTTCAGCTTGGATACGATCGGGCAGAACAGCAATTAAATAGTTCATATTGTCGATACTACAGATTGTTCTACCAAAAATAACTGAATGATTCTCAAGAGAGTAATGCAGTAATACCGCATAATTCTCTTAAGAATCACCGTCAAATGTCACGCTAGAAAACACGCTTACGAATTCAACCACCGGGCTGCATCTTTGGCATGGTAGGTAAGAATCAGATCAGCGCCAGCTCGTTTGAAGCCAATCAACGTTTCCATCACTACCCGCTGCTCATCCACCCAACCATTCAACGCAGCCGCTTTGACCATCGAGTATTCACCCGATACGTTGTAGGCTGCTACAGGTAGGTTAGTCGCTTGTTTGACGCGCCAGATGATATCCATATACGCCAAAGCGGGTTTCACCATCAGCATGTCTGCGCCTTCTGCAATGTCCAGCTCGATTTCTTTCAGCGCTTCTGTGCCGTTGGCGGGGTCCATTTGATAGGTGCGGCGATCGCCAAATTGGGGGGCTGAGTCAGCCGCATCTCGGAACGGACCATAGTAAGCCGAAGCGTACTTAGCGGCATAAGACAGGATCGGAATATCCTCAAATCCAGCCTCGTCTAGCCCTGTGCGAATTGCCTGCACAAATCCATCCATCATGCCAGATGGCGCAATGATATCGGCTCCAGCTTTCGCTTGCGAAACGGCAGTTTTCTTCAGCAGCTCCAAAGTGGGATCGTTTAGGACTCGACCTGAGAGATCGCCGACTTCGAGATAGCCGCAGTGTCCGTGCGAGGTGTACTCACAGAGGCAAGTGTCTACAATCACGAGCAGATCAGGAACGGCTTCCTTGACTTTGGTTGCGGCAAGCTGAACGATACCGTGATCGTGCCATGCGCCTGTGGCATCTGTATCTTTGTCGTGGGGAATACCGAACAGAATAATGGCTGGGATGCCCAACCCATAGACTTCTTTAGCTTCTGCGACGATCTTGTCGATCGACAATTGGTAGACACCCGGCATGGATTTCACTTCTTTGGCAAATCCCTCGCCCGGTACAGCAAACAGCGGGTAGATTAAATCATTGGTTGTCAGAACATTTTCTTGTACCATCCGGCGCAATTGAGGATGGTTACGCAGACGGCGAGGACGCTGAGTTGGAAACATAGTGATGACTAGAGATTAACTGAGCGGTATGAGGCAAACTGATCTTGATCCAGGTGATCTAGTCTAAAACGTAGATTGCACCCTCGTTACAAACCCGTTACGTTCTGTAAAAACAGCGCGATCGCCAGCAAGGTTCCTTACCCCATCACATGCACGACCAATTCTCTGGTGTAGCCGTGGCTGCGATGTTCCCAGAGGTAAATGCCTTGCCAAGTGCCTAACACTAGCCGACCTTGGGCGATCGGAATCTGTTCAGAGGTATGGGTCAGTACGGTGCGAATATGAGCAGGCATGTCGTCCGCCCCTTCAGTGCTGTGAATGTAGCGATCGCTCTCTGGCACAAGCCTTGATAGGAAATTGCTCAAATCCAGCAAAACGTCGGGATCGGCATTTTCTTGAATAATCAAACTGGCAGAGGTGTGACGCAAAAACAGCGTACAGAGTCCGGTTTGAACGCCTGACTCTGCCACAACAGCCGCCACTTTGGACGTGATTCTGTGCAGGGTTTTGCCTTGAGTTGAGATTTTGACAAATTGCTGGTAGTGTGCCATACGGATGATTTGCAATCGACGCCCGATTTTCAGCATAGAAGAATCTTCAGCATAGAAGACTAGAGGCGATCGGGTTGCTTTAGCTTGAAGGAACAATCCAGATATTTATTGCGTCTAATCGGGGATCAAGAGGAGCAAAATCTCCTTTTCAAAAATAAATTCACAGCAGGCACAGCATCATGCTATTGGGCAAAACGTTTCAAACTTTAGCCAAAGAGAACAAGTTGACTACCAGCAGTCGGTTGAGCAGCTTGACTCGAAAGGAGTTTGGCAACAGCACCGACAAAGCCAAAGACCTCGGAACGCTGCATTCGGGCAACGTTCGCAGCTTCTCTGGCGATGTAGGCGGCAAAGACCTCGATTTCTTTAAGTTCAAATTTGATCAGAGCAACAAGTTTAGCGCC
>JBBSFA010000099.1:0-7728 GCA_038239185.1 Elainellales cyanobacterium
ATCGGCATCATGGACAGCGGCAAACTGATCAAGCTGGGGACTTTAGCAGACTTCCGTCGCACCTATGGCGAAGGCTTAGTTGTACAGCAACATAGCGATCTGCAAGACGGACAAGCCGATCGCTGGGACTACAAATTCTTTCCCACCTTGACCGATGCCAAAACCTACCTGGAAGAGCAGCCCGACAAGACAGGCATGATGATCCGTCCTTCCAATCTAGAAGACATTTTTGTAGAGCTGACGGGTCGAAACTTAGATTAGAGTGTAGTGTTGATTTTTAATTGATGCTATTTCTCAGGACGGGTTTTTCCCATGTCTGCGCTTGCCTGCAAAATTGAAGCCATTCTTTACCTCAAAGCTCAGCCTTTGCCGATCGCAAGGCTTGCCGAATATGCGCGGTGCGATCGCGCTCAGATCCAGGAAGGGTTGATTGAGCTGATGACGGACTATGCCCATCGAGACAGCGCCCTGGAAATTGTGGAAACGGCGGATGGCTATTGCTTGCAGCTCCGTGAGCCGTTTCAAGAGCTGGTGCAGTCTTTGATTCCGGTCGATTTGGGCGTAGGGGCACTGCGGACTTTGGCGGCGATCGCCCTCAAGGGTTCAATCACTCAGCCCGATTTAGTGGAATTGCGCGGCTCAGGGGCTTACGATCACGTCAGAGAGCTGGTAGAGCTGGGTTTCATCCGCAAGCGGCGGCAATCTGAGGGGCGATCGTATTGGATTCAAGTGACCGATAAGTTTTACCAATACTTCCAGGTAGACAAACTGCCTCAGCCCTTAGATCCCTAGCGATTCCTCGTACTTCCAGCCGCATCTCCATGATTTCTTGACAAATTCCCCTTAAGAACACGGGTCACACTACGGAACAGAAGTGTCACAATAGAGTGAATTGACCAAAATGACGTTTTAGACATTGAGGCTGACTATGGTGTTTAACCCTGACAATTTGGATTTCTTCAATGGCGAAGTTGAAGAAGGTCAGGCAAATCAATTATTAAAGTACCTTCAGTACCAGTCCCCAGAGGTGTTGGCAACAGTTGCCCGCTCTGTCAGTCCAGAAATCAAACAGATTGTCTCGCAGAATGTCCAGGGATTAGTGGGCTTTTTGCCTTCAGAAGCTTTTAATGTCCAGGTTTCAACCGATCGCGAAAATTTGGCGGGGCTGCTGGCTTCTGCCATGATGACGGGCTATTTCTTGCGCCGCATGGAGCAGCGGATGGAGCTTGAAAGTAGCATTGGTGGCTCTTTTTCGATGGGTCATGAAGCAAACGATTCTCCCAACGGTTGATGAGAATTTGTGGTGCTAGAGGTCAAGGCTGGGTGGCAATCTGAACCCGCCCAGCCAGAAAACTGCCTTCTAGCCTGCGGCTTCTGCTGGGAAGGAGGTGGGGCGGAGTTGTAAGACTTGGGTTTGGTTGCCTCGCTTGACTTCGACTGGGACAATTTCGCCAATTTTGCTGGATTCTACTTGCGTTTGCACGGCTGCCGCATTGGCAACTGGCGCATTATTGACTTTGATGATAATGTCGCCCGCTTGCATTCCGGCGGTTGCGGCAGGCGCGTTAGCCAAAACTTCTACGACTAGCACTCCTCCATCAGCCACTACCTTCAGGTTGAGCTTCGGATCTTGGTTGATCCGATCGCGGATATCGGGTGTTAGGTCAACCATTTGAATTCCCAGAAACGGGTGTTCGACTTTTCCGGTCGCAAAGAGCTGTTGTGCGACTCGTTGTCCGGTGACGATCGGGATGGCGAAGCCTAAGCCTTGGGCGTTGGCGCGAATCGCGGTGTTGATGCCAATCACCTCGCCGCGATCGTTGAGCAAAGGACCGCCTGAGTTGCCGGGATTGATGGCGGCATCGGTTTGGATAAACTGAACGCGGCGATCGGGGATGCCGACCTGGGTGCTAGACCGACCTGTGGCGCTGATGATGCCTGCCGTCACGGTGTTATCTAGTCCCAGGGGATTGCCGATGGCGATCGCCCACTGTCCGGGGATGATTTGGTCAGAGTTGCCCAAGGGGACGATCGGCAGATTTACCGCTTCGATTTTGACGGCGGCGACATCGGTGACTGGATCAATGCCGATCACCTTGCCCTCGAAGCTGCGACCATCTTTGAGCGTGACGGTTACTTTGTTTGCGCCTTCTACTACATGGGCGTTGGTGATCACCTGACCCTCTGCGCTGATAATGAAGCCTGATCCGGTTCCTTGCTCTACATGCTCTGAGGAAGGGGGCGCATTATCGCCAAAAAACCGCTTCAAAAAGGGATTTTCAGAGGCTGAACCGTCATCATTTATGGTGCGAGAAGAATCAATCCGCACTACGGCTCCCCCGACTTTTTCGACGGCTGCCGCAATGAAGTTTGCATTTTCCAGATTGGGCGCTGAAGCGGCAACGGGCGCAGTTTGAACGGTACGATAAACCACAGGCGCAGGCGAGGGGGGCGGCGTGATGCCTTGGCTTGTCAGGTTTTGCGAATCGAGGTAAGTGTTTGCTGCCAGCCCAACTCCGCCTCCCAGGGCTAGAAGTCCTGCATAGGTTGCGATTTGCTTTAAAGGTAGGCTCATACGGTTTTGGAATGACGGCATTGGCGGCTCGGCTTAATATTCAGTGGCAATATATTCAGTGGCAATCAGTCAATCTATCAGCAGATGCGCTAGATTCAATCTACTCAATCCTTATCAGAATAAACCTGAAAATTGGGAAGTTAAAATGAAACTTTTGACTGGAGTTTTGACTTAATGACTTTTCAGCCCACCGCTCAGCCGTTTGCTCCTTACTCGCGATGAATCTGCGGTCTTTTCACCTAACCCCCGCCCTGTGTCTTGTGGCAGCGATCGCGTCTGCCCTACTTCCCGCATCCCCGGCAGCAGCAAGTCCTGGCTGGGAAATTGCCCAATCTAGCGGCAGTCCTGCTAGCGGCAATCTGTGTCCTGTCCCAGTTCTATCGCGTCTGACTCGGCACAAGATTCAGCCCAACGAGACGATCGCTGGCATTGCTCAGCAATACAATCTGATTCCGGCAACGCTGCTGGGCTTCAATCCAGTTTTGCGAAACGGCAGCACTCCGGTGGGCACAGAAATTGTGATTCCGCCCTACAACGGCATCCGGGCAGATGTCCCCACGGGGAGCAGTTGGCGCGATGTGGCGCGATCCTATAACGTCCGGGCAGATGTGCTGTTTGAGATTAATGGCTGTCAAGAGTCGCCCAGCGTGGTCTTCGTGCCCGGTGTCAACTGGTCGCCTCAGCCTGCTGCATCTGCCCCGGCTCAGAGCAAGCCAATCAGCCACTATCCCTTGCCTGCAACGGCGACTATTCTGCGCGGCTACGGCTGGCAGTTGGATGAAGCGATCGGTCGGGTGGTTTTCAACAGCGGGGTGGATTTGGAGGCACAGCCCGGAACGGCGGTACTGGCAACTGGAGCAGGCACGATCGCGTTTGCGGGACAGCAAGAGGGCTATGGCAAGCTGGTGGTGATTAATCATAGCCAGGGACTACAGACTCGGTATGCCCAGTTAGATAACATTAGCGTTCGCGTGGGGCAGCAGGTACAGGCGGGCGATCGCGTGGGCACAGTCGGCTCAGGCAACGCAGCAGACTCTACTCCGCCAAAACTACATTTTGAAGTGCGATCGAACTCTGATTTGGGCTGGATCGCGCAAGATCCGGGAACATATTTGTCAGCACTTAAAGGGGCAGAGCGCACCCGGCGATCGGCAACGCAGCCGTAGACTTGGAAAAGCTTAGAGATTTAGCGTGCCAAAATTGAGGCTAAGCGCCACGTTCAAGTTTTCCAACGACTCAATCAGCCAAACTGCCTCGATCGAAGCTTCATAATGCTTGAACAGCATCGCAAACTGCTTCTCCAGGTAAGGTTTGACATTGCGACAAATTAAAATAATTTTGAGCAATAAGCCGATCGTGGGGGTGATGCCTAAGTTGCCTGTGAGATCGACCAGAACCGCGTGATTCAGATGCCGGGAATCTATCACCAAAAAATTCAGCAGTCTGCGGCAGGTGGAAACCAGCAGGACATCGCTGAGAGCCTGAGCATTTTGATCGGGGAACAGATTTTTCATATAGGCGCAGAGGCGTTGATTAAACTGGGTTCTGCCGTATCGAGGATCGATCGCCTCGATTAAATAGCTATACAAATCCACTTTGAAGCTGCGATAGGAGCAGGTTTGGCTGCTGTAAGTCAGGAAACACTGCGCTAGGTCGTGGTACGTATTGGAACCGTCGATTTTGCCGCCGAACTGCTGAAGCGCCGTGTCGAGGCTGCGATCGCTCAAAAGCGTCGGATTGCGGAGCGATTGCGGCAGAGTGACAGGCAACCTACCAACGGGCAGCAGATCCAGCCAATTGTCCCGTCGCTTAAAGATTGCATAGCGGGCAAGGTCTTGCTCTAGCTGTTGCTGAAATTTTCGCCGCATGGAATGGATGCGGGATCGCTGCTCTCTCGTGCTGTCTTGGGTCAGCAGGTTATGGTCATACAGACAGGGATAACGGCGGATCAGGGTTCCCAAAGGCTTAGAGACAGCTCGGCTTGGCTCTGGCGGCGCAGGACGAACGATCGCAGGATAAACGATCTGCACTAACCGCTTGAGCGCCGCGTATTGTTCAGTCTGTTTGAACTGCTGCACAAGCGCACGCAGCCGCTGAGTCGTTCGCGATCGCCCCTGTCCGACGGGCTTTAGCTCAAATAAGGCAACCAGTTCAGCAATCGCGCGGTGCGATCGCGGCTGCATCAACCAGTGGTTGATCAAAATATGGCAGCTACGATTGAGGATGAATTTGAAGTCTTTTTCGATCAGCGGCGAATCGACAATACGCTTCAGGGTTTGCCAGATGGCGTGGTCAGAGTAGCCAATGCCGTTGATAAACAGCGATCGAAACCGCACTAACAGTTCTTCAGGACTCTCAACTTTGACTCGTTCTAGCAAATGATCATAGAGAGCCTGCTCTTCAGCCATCAGCAGCGTGTCTTCGACCATCGACGGCTGTTCTACAGAAATCAACAGCGGCGATCGCGATAATCCAGAATGAGTTGACCAAACGTCCATGTGAGCTAATTGCTCCAATCTAATACGGCAGATGCAAACAGGGCAGATGTAGACTGAGAATTCTAGAAACTGGGCGAAACGCCGGAACTTTGTAGCAAATTGCAGGGGGTTAAATCCACGCTCCTAAGCTACCCAAACGCGCCAGTGAAATCCACACCCGCGAACTACTCGATTCGATCGCACCCAATCAATGCACCCCAAGCAATGCACCCAAGCAATATTGTCTAGATTCAATAGGAAGCCCAAAAACATCCCCAGATCGATCGCTTTTCTGTATCACAGCATACCCGTCAGCGTAGAACTAGCCAGCGCTAGACAATGTAGCAGAAGGTTGCAGGAACGAATCCTATGCTTTTTCAAGTCCGTTCAGAAATTTATGATACAAGCCTTCGTGTCGTTTTAGCAATTTTATATAGATTGGGTGAAATTAGCTGCGCTAGGCTTGCTCATTTCTGCCGCATCTTTTAAGTGCGTCATGAATCACGCAGAACGTATCCAACCCCGCGCACAGTTTGGATCAACCGCTTTTCGCCCTGGTCTTCTAGCTTCAGACGCAGGTAGCGAACGTAGACTTCAATAATGTTGGAATCGCCCATAAAGTCATACCCCCAGACTTTCTCTAAAATCTGGTCGCGAGTGATGACTTGGCGCGGATTCGTCATCAAATAATCCAGCAGGTCAAACTCTTTGGCGGTCAATTCGATCGCCCGTCCGCTGTGAAACACCTCTCGCGTCCGTCGATTCAGGCTCAGCTCACCAAACTGCAAGAAATCGGGATTCTCTTCGTGGTTGCGGCGTAGATGTGCCCGCACTCGCGCCAGCAGTTCTTCAATGCTAAAGGGTTTCACCACATAATCATCGGCTCCGGCATCTAGCCCCGTGACGCGATCGCTTACCTCATCTTTGGCGGTCAATAGGATCACGGGGACTTTGCTGCCCGTTGCCCGCAGCCGCCGACAGACTTCAATTCCGGTCATTCCAGGCATCATCCAGTCCAGAATCACCAAGTCTGGCGGCGACTCCCGCGCTAGAGTCAGCCCGGTCAGTCCATCATGCGCCACGCTAATCTGGTAGCCTTCGCTATCTAGCTCTAGCTGAATGAATCGCGCCAGTTTCACTTCGTCTTCCACAAGCAAGATGCTGGCAGTCGGGTTATTTGTAGTCATGGAGATTTCTTAGGTGAAAGGGGTTCAGGGCTAGCGATCGCGGGCAGCCTTACCGTAAATATACTGCCTTCGTTGGGAACAGATTGAACCGTCACCTGTCCGCTCATGGCTTCGACTAAAGATTTGACGATCGCCAATCCCAGTCCCACGCCGCCCGTCGTCCGACAGCGGGAAGCCTCGACGCGATAGAACGGCTCAAACAAATGGCGCTGATCGGCAAGCGCAATCCCGCAGCCGCGATCGCAAACCTCAATCACGGCAGCCGCGCCAATTTTGCTGGTGCGGCTCTGGCTCAGACGCAAGACAATCGGTTGGTCAGTATCGGCATAGCGTAAGGCATTGTCGATCAGATGCTTCAGCACCCGCATGAGCTGGCTGGAGTCGGCTTCAGCCAGGATTGGGTCGGCATCTGCCTGAAATTCCAGTAGCGGCGGCTCTGCTGGCTGTACCATCTCGATCACAGCAGGCACGAGATCGTTGAGGTTGACTAGCTCTAGCTGAAATGCCATTGACTTACTGTTGATCCGAGCCAAATCAATCAAATCTTTCAAAAGCTGGATCGTCCGCTCGGTTTCCTCAACTGCCACCTCCAGCGCTTCTTTTTGTGAGTCTGTCAGATTATTGCAGCGGCGCAGCGTGCTTTGCAGATAGCCATAGACAAGGCTGAGCGAGGTGCGTAGCTCATGCGAAATGCTACTGGTGAACTGGCGCTGTTGGGCATCGGATTCGGAAAGCCGGGTCGAGAGCGTCCCAAAAGCAGAGACTAGCTCTTTAACTTCGCTGGGAATCTGATCCATTTCAGCCGGATCTAGCTCGCCCGCTGCGATTGCCAGTCGATTTGCCTGCCGCAGCGGGTTCAGCGATCGCCAAACCCAGTAGGCAATCAGGGTGGCGATCACAGCAACGGCGATCGCAGTCGCCCAGCGGAGGCTGTTGATCAGCGTATCCAGCACCGTGTAGTCGTGGGTAATGTCTTGCGCTAGATAGACTTGCCCGATCGACTTGCCGTTGATCTGCAAAGGCTGACTAGACAGCACCAAATAGCTGCCGTTCATCGCGGAAATGATCGGATCAGAGGGCATCATTGCCTCTGGCATCAGAGCAGCTTTGCCCGGAAAGCTCTCCAGGTTTTGCGACTTGGCTAAAATTTTGCCGTCTTTCGTTTTGACCCACAGCCACAAACTAGGCGAAGACCAATCATCGACTAACGTTTGCAGTTGCATCTCGATCGCAGCGGAAGATCGAACGGTTTTGAGTTCTGCCGGAATCCGATCGCCCAATGCCCGCAAATAGTCCTGGTGCTGCACGACCAGCATTTGCCGCATTTGCCAGGTTGTCCACATGCCAATGCTGCCCACGCCCAGCAGCGAGACGGTCGTGATCCCCAAGGTCAGCCGCAGTTGCAGCGAGGCAAAATCTACGCCCTTTCGTTTCAGCGCGGCTAGGTTGTGAGAGAAGCGATCGAAGAGTTTCATGACGCGCTGGCTGG
>JBBSFA010000100.1:0-7710 GCA_038239185.1 Elainellales cyanobacterium
GCTCTGACCTGCTTGAGCGATCTGTCCGGGCTGAGGCTGCCCGCCTAGCTGAGCCTGAGCCACAAATTGGTCAATTTCGACCAGCACCGCAGTTTGGACTTCAGGCGGTAGCGCCGGATGGTGAGCGACTTGACGCGCATCCTCAAATTCACCGATTTGGGCGTAGTAAATTGCTAGGGCAACTAGATTTTTTTGGAGTTGGGAAGCTAGCGCAGGACGATCGCGATTGACCAGCGCGGCAAGTTTATTGGCGATCGTCTGTCGGGCAGCGGCAAGTCGAGCTGCTTCCGGAGTGGTAGGACTAGCGGTTGGACTACTGGCGGCGGGACTGGGAGCCTCTGGAGTTTCGGCGGGTGTAGGGCTGGGAGCAGCGATCGGCTCTGGGGCGATCGGCGGATTGTCTGCGGCTGTTTGTGGCACAGGCGCAGCGGTTTGCGGCACAGCAGTCGCGGCGGCAACCGGGATCTCGGCAGTCGGTTCGGGTGAAGCGGGTGTGGCTTCCACTGTGGCTTCCACTACGGCTGAGACAGGCGGAGCGGGCGTAGTTTCTGGAGCAGCCGCCTCCGGGAGTGCATTCGTCGGGACAATTACCGCTGTCGCTTTTGATGTGGCGCGATCGGCTTCAGCAGGAGCCGCAGAGGCAGCGCTATCGAAGGCAGCCAAAAGGGGCAGGGCGTAGAGTTCAAGAATGGTAGAAGTCATTAGGACAGTCATAAGACACTGCCCGATCGATTTAGAGAAATGCTTCATCGGAACCTAGACGCGACACTTAAAAAGGGCAACTGGAAAAGAAGTCACTCGATATTATTGAGGTAAAAGCGGATTTTAAAGGTAAAAATTGCTAATCTAATCGGCTAAGCCAGTCATCAATCTGAGAACTATCTTCAAATCGCTTCCTTGTGGCTGAATTAAAGCCAGGATTGACAAGGGCTAGAACAACCGTAATTTCGTCCAAATTGTGGCATGTTAATAAATCCTTTCGCTAGGGGTTTCCCCGATCTTTATCTATACTTAATTCGCTAATCCGGTAGTGATATGGGCGCATCCGGATAAGCTGGAGAACTTGCTCAATTTTTCATCTGCAAATTGATTGGGATAACACTCACTAAAAAAATCTCCCGATCGCTCAGGAGATTTTTTAGTGACACTGATCGACTCACTTAGTTTCAGGTTTTAAGTGTCTCAGGTTTTAAGTTAAGTCAGCCACTCTTGTACAGCTTCCTCTTTAGTATTTGTGCGGCGTTCTGGCGTTTCGCGCTCAAATTTCATATGAACCGCTCGCGTTTGGACTCCGTCTCCAGCAACCGCCAAAATTGGGAAATCAATCAACCCGTCTTGGAAGGACATCTGGAAGCGGAAAGTTCCGTCTGGATTGAGTTTAACTGGGCGACCGCCGATCGTCACCGTCGCATCCGGCTCGGTTGCCCCATAAACAATCAGCTCTGCATCTGCCACCAGCCAGAACTGACGAGGGCGAATTGGGGGCGCAGAGGCTGAGAAGCCAATCCCAGACATGCCCACACCGGACATCGTATACATGCCGACTCCTGACATGCCAACTCCTGACATGGTCATTCCCGTCATGCCGATGCCTGACATACCCAAGCCTGACATACCCACGCCAGACATAGTCATTCCCGTCATGCTGACTCCGGACATCATCCCGACTCCAGAAGTTGTATACATGCCGACTCCGGACATGCCGACTCCGGACATAGTCATTCCCGTCATGCCAACGCCGGACATCATCCCGACTCCAGACATCATGCCAACGCCCGACATGCCTGCAACACCTAAACCGATGCCAGACATGCCGACTCCGGAAGTTGTATACATGCCGATTCCCGACATGCCCACGCCAGACATAGTCATTTCAGACATGCCGACTCCAGACATTCCGACTCCAGACATTCCGATCGCACCTAGACCCACAACAGACATGCCGATACCGGACATCATCCCGACTCCAGACATTCCGACTCCAGACATGCCAACTCCAGACATTCCGACTCCAGACATGCCAACGCCGGATACAGCCACCGCTGCACCAGACATGCCCATGCCGCTGATACCTGCACCAGATGCCCACTCGCCTACACCAGACGGAAAGACATAAGAGCTAACAGCAGTTTCTGGAACCTGCTGCATTGAGCCAAAGACAGAGCCAGCAATCCGTTGCGCTTCAGCAGCTTCCGCTAGAGCAAACACGTTCTCACGAATCGGAGCCGTGGCAGCTTCGAGCTGTTTAGAAGTCTGAATCAGCTTCAAGAAGGTTTTACCGCGTAGCTCTTCATCCCACTCGATCGTTAAGAACTGATCGTCAATCCAATCGGACGGGTAAACGGGCGGAACCCGAACCGCTGTCGATCGCGCCAAGATCAGCCAAGTCCCCGATAGGGTCAGATAGCCAATTTCGATCATGTAGTCGCGATCGCTCACAGGCACAGGCAAATACCATTCCCGCGCCAGTTCATCGCACTCATACTGCTGCAAGCTATGGGGGCGCTGGAGACTCATGTCCAGATCGGTGACATCGTAAAAACGCAATGCCAATTTAACGCCGCCCTGCCGCCGCATCAGCTCTTTCACCTCGTTGGGGATATCCCAATAGGCGTATACCCACTGCGGATCGCGAGGCAAGAGGACGATGCGACCGTCTCCATAACCGTCGGGCAGTTCGGGCAGCAGTTCATCGACAGTAGCTAGGGAGCCACCGGTGCGATCGACTTGCCCGACATCGAACTTGACTGCTTCTACTGCTACTTGCGTCTCCAATGCTGGTGTCTCCAAGATGCGAGAGGGACTGGAATTTGGCTGGCTTGGCGGATTCTGCGAATTTCGCCGTTGGATTTCGAGAATGGCGCTGAGCAACTGATCTTTTCTCATGCGGCTGTAGCGGGATATGCCGAATGCGCTGGCAACTTTGCGGAGTTGCCGTAGGGTCATTTCTTCCAAAGGTGGGCGTTCTGCGGGTGAAGACATATGAGAAATCTCCTGGAATTCAGGTCGGGTTCTGAGCTAAGTCGATGCCTCTGCATAGATATAGATGTATGACCAAAAAAGGATGTCAAAGATAGAAATTCCACAGAATCTCGCTGGGGATCGCAAGTTCAGTTCTATAGTGCAGAAATTTCTTAAAAGAAGCAAGGGGGGATCAAAACCAGAAAGCCCATTCTGACGAGTTCTCAGGCTAGACGGGGATCAAAAAGTCAGGGTTTCATGATATATTTCGGAATAGGGGGATCTCCTGATTTCTCAGCATGTCATGAAATTATGACTTTAGAATAAAAGCTTTAGATTGAAGCGAAAAACTGACAGATTGCTTCTCCGATCGCCTGTCCCACGGCTTGGCAGTAGTGTAGATCAACTGAATCGGGGCGATCGGTAGGATAAGTTACCCTGCCGATTTCAATGCGGGCAGTCGGAATCGCTGGGGCTTCACTCGCCTCTCTGGCTTCCTCCGCATGGATACCTCGACTGGGAAGATCGAGCGATCGCAACATTGTTTTGTGCAGCGCTTGGGCAAGACGGGCGTTGGCGGTTCCAATCGGATGAAAGACGGCTACGCCAACGCGATTGGGGAGATCGGGACTCATTAAAGCGATCCCAATTTGAGCCTCAGCATCCTGGCTGTCAGAATCAGTCGGCAGGGGCGATCGCACAATCACCTCAATGGCTTGAGATTGCAGCAGATGGGTGACTGCTGTCGCGATCGCCTCTAGGCTTTGCGAGCCTGCCTGAATCGGCTCTACCGGACTAATCAGGCTGATCGGCTCCAGCTTGATCGCCTCCTGCTGTAGCTCAAGCCGAACAAATCGCGGTGCATTTGCAACTTTCGGCTGCGGTTGATCAGCCCGATCGGGATCAATGAGATAAGGACAGGCGATCGCTGGAGCGTTTGCTGTGTGATGCAGGAGTTGATAAACAATCGCCGCCATTTCTGCTCTAGTGACCGATTGG
The DNA here is from genome assembly GCA_038239185.1 of Elainellales cyanobacterium. Classification (GTDB taxonomy): domain Bacteria; phylum Cyanobacteriota; class Cyanobacteriia; order Elainellales; family Elainellaceae; genus FACHB-886. The sequence goes on from JBBSFA010000100.1 coordinate 3,961, forward strand.
TTGGGGCGAAGCTGCCGCAGTAGAGGATAGTTGAATACCAGCCGGAGTTGGGTGGCAAGAGCGATCGCCGTTGCATCTGAATCAACAACTGCGTCTTCATAGCGATCGAGCAAGGTCAGATCAACCTCTGGAAGCTGGAGTCCGAGCGGTTGCCACTCTGCTAGGAGCGATCGCCAAACCTGTAGCCGCGAAACTGGTTGCTCCGTGTCAGCGGCTTTTCCAAAAATCTGTGCGTACTCCGAACCGGACAGCGGCTGATCCGGCAGAAAATTACCCGATTCATCCCCAGCGATCGCGCCCCAACCTGCAACTGCCCGAATAAAATCAGCCGCCCAGTGGTCGTGAATATCGCCAAACGCCACGTTGGCAGGCGAAATCTGCACGGTCGCAAAATTGATTCTGCTAAAATCGACGGCTTCTCCCTGCATCTCGATCGCCCGATCAATCATGGCGGCGGCTTCTGCTTGCCGAATCGGTTGAAGCGGCTGGAGCCGATTTTCTCTTGAAAAAACGCCTGATGGCAGCGCGATCAGCCGATGCTGTGTTGCGGCGGCGACGCAAGAGGCAAAGCAGTCAGGAATTTGTGCCCGATCGCGATAGACATCCAGCAAGGCAAAATTGCCTGTGATTAACCCCAAGTGCTGTGTCAGGAGGGCGATCGCATCTAGCCGAGTTAAAGGGCGATCGGTGAGTGGATCTGAATTGCCTGTGTCGTGATCTAATAAAGGCAGCGATCGCAGCATTAACTCAACAAAGTGATTTCTAGAAGAAAAAGAGTCTAGCTGGCTTGGCTCAATCAGTCCAGTTGGGAGCAGGGAATCTCGGCGCGGCAGGACAGGGGCGATCGCTGAAGGCGGCGGCGCAGCAGAAGCGACCCGCAGAAAGTTGACCGTACCTTTGACCCGCAGTGGATTGAGCTGATTGCCGACTGTATTGAATGCCGTAGCAGTGTGATTGTGCAAATCGATCGCGCCATTTTCCTGCAACCGATTGCTGGCGGGATCTTGGGGATTGCCCAAATCGGGTTGGGCAGCGCCAGAAATGACAAGTCCTTTCTGGCTGTTCTGCGCGATCGTATTGTGCCGTAAGACAGGTCGGGCTGCACCAGAGATCAGAATGCCCGTTTGGTTTTGGTTGATTTGGTTGTCCACCAGCAAGGGGGCTGATCGATCGCTCAAGACAATGCCGAAGCGGTTTTCTCGAATCGCACAGCGCCGGACTTCGCCTTTGGCATAGCGGACGAAGGCAATGCCGCTGGCTCGGTTGGCTTGCAGCAGGCAGTTGGCGATCGCGGGGATAGCTGCACCTGCGACCAAAATTCCCTCGCGTTCGCAGTGGGCGATCGTGCAGTGGGCGATCGTGCTGCCAGTGGGCTGGGCAGCTTCGACCCAGATGCCTGTACCCTGCGGCAAAGGATTGGTGACTGTAATCCCGCGTATCTGGGCTGCTGCGCCTAGCAGCAGGGTCACAGCCTGCGATCCAAAGGTGGGACTGTCGATCGCACCGCCGCCTGTAATCCCGATTTCTGCACCGCGAGTGCTGATATCGCCCAGCAGCGTAACACCTGTCGGAATTCGCAGCGGAAACTCCTCGCCGCTTTCTACGCTATATTGTCCGGCGCTGAGCTGGATCACTGTCCCTTCACCTGCCAGCCGCAGCGCTTGGCAGATGGTTTTGAGGGGGGCTGATGCCTCACCTGTTGCGCGATCGTCTCCCTGCTGCGGATCAACTTGGAGAGCTGTTTGAACGGATTGCGCCATATTTGAGGGGGGTTGAGATGAGGGGGGGTTGAGATGAGGGAGGTTGAGAGGTGCTTTCGGCTGAAGGATAGCGCACCGGGAAGAAATGATCGCAAAGAAAAAGCGTCTAGGAGAGGCAATCTCAGCCTTGACCTCTCCTAGACGCAACCCGTCAACTTTGTGATTTGCCTTTAGCTATCCGCCAACTTCCACCAGCTCTCGTTCCAAGCTGGGATTGTCAGACTCCGGCGGGTCAGAATAAAAGGCGCTGCCGTACTTCGCTCGGAAATAGAGCATGGGCAACAAGCCGATCGCGATTGACCCAATTGTCAGCAGCGACACCGACCAGCCCAACTGCGGCAGTTGCACCAATCCGACAATCAGCAGAAAAATTGCCGAGGCGATCGGATAAATCCCCCGTCCCCAGAGAATTTTCCAGTTGCGCCGCAAGACCCGGCGGTAGTACCAAGCGCAGGCAAGCCCCGTCATGCCGTAGTAAAACGACACCATCACGCCGATCGCACTGATCAGGCTTGTCATGACGGTGCTAATGCTTTCGCTGCTGCTAGACAAAATCATCAAAAACAGCGCCAGCACCGTAATCACCAAGCTGGACAGCTAGGGCGTTTGAAACCGAGGATGAATTTCTTCAAACTTTTCGTGGACGACGCGATCGCGACCCATTGAGAACAGCGTGCGGGCACACTGGGTGAGCTGTGTTTCGATCGTGCCGACCGTGCTCACCAGTACCGCCAGAATGGCAATGCTGCCCCATGGACGCGGCAAGATGGCATTCCCCAGAGCGGGCAGCAAATCAGCGCTGTTTTTCTGGACATCGTCGGGCGTGAGTCCCATCTGAATGGCGACTTGCAGCAGCAAAAACAGCAGAAAAATCCCAATCATCCCCAATACGCCGCTGTTACCGGGCGCTGAGTTGGCGTTTTCGGTTTCCTCCGCCACGTTGGACGAGACATCCCAGCCGAAGTAATAAAACATTGCCACCAGCATTCCGGCGATAAAGGTTTGGAAATTGCCAAACGCCGTGGGCGCAAACCACGCCCAGGAAAATGGATTGACTGGATGAGCGGAGAACTTGACGAATGCGCCGATCGCCAGCACCAACAGGCTGATCACCTCGATCGCCGTCATCACCCGCTGAAACTTAGTCGCAACACTCACGCCCACGATCGTCAGCGTTGCCACTGCCACAAACCAGATGCCGCCTGCGATCGTGGCTAGCAGCACATTGTCTTGATACTGGGGCGCAATCAGATTCAACGTGGTCACGCCGACCGGGAGCGCTGCCGCCACCATAAAAGCCGTACTCAACACTAAAAATGTCCAGGCACACAGGAAGCCCAAGACGGGGTTGATCGATCGCCCCACCCAGGCGTAAGCGGTTCCGGCATCTGCTCGCCAACGATTCAGGTGCATGAAGGCAAACGAGATACCAAACATGGGAATCGCGGCATAGAGCAAAGCACCGGGCGATGCCAGCCCGACTGCTGCCACTAAAGCCGCAGTGGTGGCGTTCAGCGAATAGGAGGGAGCCGTACCTGCGACAGCTAACGTCACTGTGTCGATAATCGATAGCGCGTTCTCTTTCAGCCTGGACATAGTTTGACCTCATCCTTTAAGTTGGCGCTGGAGAAAGTTGTGGCGGGTTTTAGTAAATCTTTTGCCTCTTGTTAAAGTTTTTACAGGAGTACTGGGGACAACATCGTATCGAGGACTACGCGATCGGACTCACAGATCTAGACTTCACTCGCTGATCTAGACTTCACTCACAGATCTAGACTTCTGCCTCTAACCCCTGCCTGTGTGACACCTACCCTAATTGTCATAAGCCTGACATAAGCTTGTGCTGCAAATGTCACAACTCGCTCATATCTTATAAATAAGATTCAATTACACACTCCTCACACCAACAGAGAGTCCTGGTTCACCAACCAGGGCTTTTTTATATTTAGAGGATGTTTGAAAAGTATCAAGCGTTCTGCATTCGCCCCCC
>JBBSFA010000101.1:0-7671 GCA_038239185.1 Elainellales cyanobacterium
AAAAACTGGAGCGCGATCGCGCCGCTTGGCACGCTGCGATTCCTCAAGATTGAGCTGGAATTCCTGGAGATCGGTTTGAGAGTCTTGCAGCTCACCTGGCGAATCTTGCAGCTCACCCCGAAGCCTAATTTTACCCAGCCTCCAGAGGGCGGCAAAGCCGATCGAGGCGATCGTTGTTGCCAGCAGTAAGCCAAAAAACACCAGATTGCGGGTCACCAGCAGATAGGCATTGTTTTCGATCGTGGTTAGGTCAACCAGCCCCACCTCGCCTTTGCCATACGCGCCTGTATGGGTCGCAATGCCTGTGAGCCAACGCACCATTCTGCCGTACTCAGTCACGATCGGCAATGTCGCCAGTAAAAAGGACAGGATCATCGTCCCAACTGCCCAAGCTTTATTTTTCCAGCCGCGCGGCAGCAGAAAAAACAGAAACATCGGGATAAAGGTGACTTTGGTTGCCATGCCGATCCCAATCACCGAGCCGAGCTGCAAGGCAAATCTGCGCGTCTTGCCTGCTCCCTCGGTGTACAAATAGCGAATCAAAACCAAAGCCAAGAGCTGACTGATGCAAAACACCAGCACATCCGGTGAGACGCGGCTCGGCTCCCCGCTCAGATGGGTTTTAATCATCAGAAACGGGCTAGCTTGCACAATCAAAGCCAGGAGCAGGTTCCGACTGAGGCGATAGGTTGCTCGTCCCACTGCGAATAGGGCGATCGCTGTCAGCAGCAGCAGCGCAAAATTGATCAGATGCAAAAACGGCTCTGGATCGGTCAGCACGTCGGTAGTGGCATCTTTCGGTAAAGCCGGATTGAGCAGCGATCGAACAAAGTGCCCGACCCAAATGACGATCGCGCCCAGCATTTGCAGCGGAGTGCCGGGGTGATCGGTATGCCGAGGGGCTTGAAACAGAGTTAAAACGAGCGAGTTGGCAAGATAGGCATAGTCTGGATCTTGGTTGGGTGTCCAGAAATAAGGCCCTTTTTTGTTGCCCACGAACAGATAGGAAATCACGTAAACGATCGGCAGTAAACCGATGAATGCAGCGTTTAGAAACTTGTTTTTAATCACATTCATTTGATTGAGCTTCAAGAATCTGCTTCAAGTGTCATAGTTTACCGGAATTGTTGAAGCCTTTTTGCTTGGCTATGCCAAATAATTAGACAGTTCCAGGAGATTGCCGTCCGGATCGCGGATGTAGAGGGAGGCGATCGCCCCCACTGCCCCTGTGCGCGGCACAATTCCCGCTTCGATTGATATGCCTTGCGCCTGCAAGTGCTTTTTTACCTGTGCCAACGGCTTTTCAGTGATAAAACACAGATCGGCTGATCCGGGGGTCGGACAATTGGCTTTTGGCTCAAATTCTTTGCCAACTTGATGCAAATTCAGCTTTTGCTGCCCAAATTGCAGCGCTAGCCGAGTCTCTCCAAAGCGGATTACCTGCATCCCCAAAACCCTGCTATAAAACTCACAGGTCACTTCAAGATCTCGAACCGTCAACACCAAATGATCGAGGCGATCGAGGTTCATAAGGTAAAAGCAAAATGAATCAGATTATCTCAAACCCAACCGCCGATCGCCAAGCTCAGATCGAGCAGTTTGTCGTCGCCGCCGCCCAAATCAGCCAGATTGAGCAGCGACTCTTTACCGCTGGAATGCCCGTCGCAGCGCTGATGGAAAAAGTCGCAGGACTAATCGCGTCGCGAATCCGATCGCGCTGTGCAGTGGGCGATCGAATCGGCATTCTCGTCGGCTCCGGGCACAACGGCGGCGATGCACTAGTCGTCGCCCGTGAGCTGCATCTGAGCGGCTATCCCGTCAAGCTCTACCAGCCCTTCACCAAACTGAAAGACTTGACCGCTAGCCATGCCCAATATGCCACAAGCCTCGGCATTCCCACCGTCGCCACCCTGACGGATCTTTTCCCCTGCGAATTGATTGTCGATGGACTGTTCGGCTTTGGGCTGACCCGATCGCTAGAAGGCGAGCTTGCCGAAACGGTGAATCAGCTCAACCAAATAACCGTGCCGATCGTCAGTATTGATCTGCCCTCTGGACTGCACACCGACACTGGAGCCGCGCTAGGAACGGCAGTGCGTGCGACCCACACCCTCTGCTTGGGCTTGTGGAAACTGGCTTTTTTGCAGGAGTCCGCCCTGGAGTATATCGGCAGCGCCGAACTGATTGACTTTGGCTTGCCCCTCGCGGATATCCAGGCAATTCTGGGCACATCGCCTACTGTACGGCGGATTACCGCTGCCAGCGCGATCGCCGCCCTGCCCCTGCCCCGCCCTGCCTCAACGCACAAATACAAGCAAGGTCATCTGCTGCTGGTCTGTGGCTCTCGCCAGTTCATGGGAGCCGCGATCTTAGCCGGATCTGCGGCACGAGCCAGCGGCGTTGGGATGCTGTCGATCGCAGTGCCGCAAACGATGCAGCCGTTGCTAATCGCCCAACTCCCAGACGCGCTGGTAATTGGCTGTCCCGAAGATGAAACAGGCGCGATCGCCCACCTACCCGACTCGATCGATCTGCAAAAATATCAGGCGATCGCCTGTGGCTGCGGACTCACCTCACGCCCTCAGACCATGGTGCAACAGCTTTTGGCTAGCGATCGTCCCTTGCTGCTGGATGCAGACGGGCTAAATATCCTGGCGGGGCATCTCAAAGCTCCGGCTAGTACCACGCTGAAACAGCGACAGGCTCCGACGATTCTGACCCCCCACTTGGGCGAGTTCAAGCGGCTGTTTCCTGATCTAGCTGAGTGCGACGATCGCCTTGCTGCTGTCCAGCAAGCCGCCCAACAGAGCGGCGCAATCGTCCTGCTCAAGGGAGCCAGAACGGCGATCGCTTCGCCGCAAAACCAGCTCTGGCTGAACCCAGACAGCACTCCAGCACTGGCACGCGGCGGCAGCGGCGATATTTTGACGGGACTAATGGGAGGCTTACTGGCGCAAGGGGTCGCTCGCGGGACGAGATTGGAGGCGATCGTCCAAAGTGCGGCTTGGTGGCATTCGCAGGCAGGTATTTTGGCGGCTCAAGAGCGCACAGAGCTAGGCGTAGATGCTCACACGCTCAGCCACTATTTAATTCCCGCCCTGTCGCGCTGTCTCTCACGATCGGCTCACGCTACTGCGCCGAATTGAGGCTGGCATCTGCGACTCCTGCCGTTTCGGCTGCCCGCACTTTGATGTCATAGGCAAGATCGTTGGCTGGCTTCTGGGAGGCCACTAAAGAAGGCTTTGCCAATTTATACAATCCAAATGAGGCGAGCCTGTTGACTGAACTGACAGTGAGATAACTGAGAATCGGAGCGATAAACAACATCAAGATCAAGTTGCTTTTAAACCAAGCGTGCATAGCAATCCTCCAGATTGAACGCTGGTAATTGTTCCAGTGTTCCCAAGGCAATCAAAGGGGCGATCGAGGGAATGTCTTTATCGCAAAGCAATAAAAAATTCGATTAATCCTCACTCAAAATCTTATCAAATAATTTTTTTCCCTACCGTATTTTTAATCTTCCTAAGTTCTTGACCTTTTTTATTTAGGGTAAGGACAGATCTAAATTCAAGGGATGAATCATCTATGAAACTTTCAACAAAACTAATTTGGTCTATTGCGGCGGTGGGCGCGATCGCATTGGGTGGAATAGCTCGTGTAGCCCATGCCAACCAAGCCCCGGATATAGCCTCCTCCCCTCATCAACCCCATCCTCAAGCCACTCAAGCGGGCGATGGCGACGGTGAGACAAATGATGATGCCACTGACACACCTGATACGACTTCTCTAAAGCCAGATCAGCCGGGTCAGTCGCAGCCAGAGCAATCTCAAGTTGGCGCAACCTCTAACAGTCAGACGCAAGCAGAAGAGGCTCATGACAGCCCCAATGACGCGGACAGTGCCCATGAGGATTCCGACAAAAAGTAGCAAAATGCTCCGCTAGATCGACTTGGTAGTGTTCTAGACCTGTTGTTGGTTTCCGTGAAGAGCCTTCCTGCTCAACCATCTAGTTCATCTAGCAACATTTCTGAAACACTACCTCTAGACCTGTTGTTGGTTTCCGTGAAGAGCCTTCCTGCTCGACCATCTAGTTCATCTAGCAACATTTCTGAAACACTACCCGCGGGCATTTCCTAGCCAGGTCGAAGCTTATAAAACGACGAGTGTAATTAAACTCCCGTTGGCGACGGTTCAGGCGCTTTACCAAAGATAGTGATATCTTTCGCGATCGCTACGATCGCCTGTTTGAGCTGCGAGAAAAATTTCAATATCACCTGCTCAATTGCAGCACCTATCCGCCGCAGGCTGTAGCAGCGCTGCTCCGGGCTTTGGTTTATCAGGAGCGATCGCTGGGCAACCAGCCAAATTCTGCTGCTGTGTATAGTTTTGACCTGCCCACGGATGTGATTGCGTGCGCTTGTCAGCTCAATCATCGCACCGTTGAGCAAGTGATTAAAGGAATGCAAAAAATCGGACTCTTGGAACCGATTCAGTCGGCTGAAGAGTCCGAAGATATAATTCGCGTTGTTGATCCAGAAGGCTTAAAGGAAACCTATAGCGCAACTCGCGATAAGGTACCCTGGTGGCCATTGCGCTAGAACACATGACGCTAGAGCACGAATGAGTCCAGTTCGCGATCGCTCCACTGCTGCTGAAATCGCTCTGTGACGAAAGGACGGACGATAAACTGCGGCGGACTGCCCGCTTTGACATCGATGCGTAGAAATGAGTAAGGTCGCCGCTTTTGGAAGCCATGCCCGCTGCGACCGACATAGAGCAGGGACTTGGCGATCGGGGTTCCATTGAAGGATTTGCCTGCTGCCATCCCTGCTATGGGTGCCTCTAGCAATGCCGCCCCCTCGTTTCGCTGCCGCCGCAGACTGTAGCCGCTACCGCCGCAAACGATCCAGTTCGTATGAGCATCTGCATGTCCGGTGTCCAACGTCCGCAGATATTCTAAACAGTGAGCATGACCATTCAAAACCAGATCAACGATCGATCGCCCTTGCGTTTTTTCGCCGACAGCCGCCGCTACGGCATCTAAAACTTGGCGGATGCGATATCGCACGGCGATCGTCTGGGCTTGATGCCATTTGGTGGCTTCGGTGACATAGGGCGGGTGATGGAAAAATAGGATGCGTCCGCGCACCGATTCGTTTTGCCAGGATTCAATTAGGCTTTGCTCCAACCACTCTAGCTGCTCGGTATCGGTCACGGTGGTTCCGAAACCGGGAGAGAGCTGTTTCTCAATGTCTTTCCGCTGCTCAGAGAGCTGCTCTAGTTTGGCAGACAGATCGTGTAATTCTTCTGACTCGGCAGGGCGGTTTGGGTTGAGCTGAGTCGATCGCTGTGTCACGGTTAGCATTTGCTGATCCAGCGCTGCGATCTGCGTTTGCAAATATTGCCGATGCTCATCTCCCGCCTGGTTTTTGGGCAACGGCAGCGGCGCGTTGAAAGTGTTGGAATCGAGCGCAAAAAAATCAATTCCGCCTTGCCGAAAGCTGTAGTAGCGATTGGGCAGGCGTGTGAACTGGCTAGGCTGATAGCGTAAGCAGCGCCCGGTTTCGGTGGTGGCGCTATAGTGGCGATCGAGATGCGAGTCTAGCGCTTCAGCGGGAATGGCTTTGAGATAGTCGATAAAGGCTTTGGCGTAAGCATCTCCCTGGTAGGAACCACACCGCCCGATATCTAGATCCAGCCGCGATCGCAGCAGGCGGCGCAGCGGCGAGGCAACCTGAGCCAAGGTGCTGTAAACCCAGGACAGATCGTAATAGTCGTGGTTGCCCGGAACCAGAAAAAACGGCAGATTAAACACGAGCTGATCATACTTGAGGGCTTTGTGGCGATCGCCCCCCACCAAAAATTCGCGATAGGGTGTAATGAAGTTTTTGCTGTAATACTCGCTCGAACCCGTCAGGTAAATCACATCGCCCGTATGCAGCAGAAAGCGGCAGTCTTGCTGATGATTGACCAGCAATTCGGCAACCTGCCGCTGAGGATTTTGTCCACGATGATCGCCAGCCCCGCTGTCTCCGATGACGAGAAACGAAAAATCTGCCTGATCCGGTTGTCCATCATCCAACACTAGACGAGTTTGATCGATACCCCGCTGCTGAATGCCTGCATCCTGCCAGCGCACCCGCTGCTTCATTTTTTCCATCTTGGTGGCGATCGGCGGATCGATCACAAATTGCATTCCGGCTAGCTCCTCACAAGTTAACTACTAGAATTCGCTCAGTTCAACAAACTTGCAGTAATTTCAGCTTGATCCAACCCTTGCCCAATCAGCACGAGCTTGGTTTGACGCAGCTCTGTAGGCTGCCAAGGGCGATCGTAGAAGTAGTCAAAGCGATCGCCTACGCCCTGCACCACCAGCCGCATTGGTTTGTTGGGAACTGCAACAAAGCCTTTGATTCGATAAATTTCTTGCTGCTGCACCAGGGCTTGCAGGCGATCGATCAGGGCTTTTGGCTCAAAGGCAGCTTCGGTTAAAACCTGCACGGAGTTGATGTTGTCGTCGTGCTCGTGGTCTTCTTCCGTATCGTGGTGGCTAGGGCGATCGCCCAGATTATCCTCCACGGCGGCATTGAAACCTAACAGCAGATCGGGGTTGATTTGTCCTTGCTGGCAGGGCACGACTTTGATCCCCGATCGCAATTCTTGCTGGAGCCAAGATTGGACTTTGGCTTGGTCGGCGGCATCGACGCGATCGAGCTTGGTCAACAGCACGAGATCGGCGCAGGCAAGCTGGTCTTCAAATAATTCTTCGATCGGGGTTTCATGCTCCAGGCTGGAATCGGCTTCTCGTTGGGCTTGTAGCGCGTCTAGATCGCCCACCATCCGACCTTGTGCCAGCGCTTCGCCATCGACGACGGTGATTACGCCGTCTACCGTTGCCGCCGTGCGGAGTTCGTGCCAGCGAAATGCCTGTACTAACGGTTTTGGCAGTGCCAGCCCAGAAGTTTCAATTACCATGCAGTCGATTTGGTCGCGCCGCTTCAGCAGTTCTAGCATCGCTGGCAGAAATTCTTCTTGCACGGTGCAGCAAAGACAGCCATTGGTCAGCTCAACGATTTGAGGCGCTTCGGGCTGTTCGTCTTCCTCGCAAACCTGGCAGGATCGCAGCAGTTCGCCATCGATTCCAATTTCGCCAAATTCATTGACCAGCACGGCAATCCGGCGACCCTGATTGTTTTGCAGCAATTGCCGCAGCAACGTTGTTTTACCCGCGCCCAAAAAGCCGGTGATCACGGTGACTGGAATTTTGTGCAAGGAACTGACCTGATTTCAACTCTCTCACCCTAGCACAATTCGCCGATCGCTCTCCCCAAGAACCGCACAGGGCAAGCTTCGGCGAATTTTGCATCCTGCTTTGGGTCAGGCTATTTGGGCAAGTCAGGACAGACAAACTCCTGTTCCACTGCCGTCAAAGTCAGCGATCGTTTTTCGTTGCTGCGAACTAAGGTTTGCTGTAACCGCAGAGTTGTGTTGCTGAGCTGATCGATCGCCGCTGTAAAAGCAAGTTGCCCGTCCTCAACGACCCGCAAGACGCGAGGCGCTTGTTTGTCGATCGTCCAAGTCGCAATCCGGTAAGTCTCGGTGCAGGAGGTTTCTAGCAGCGTCCCGTTGGGCAAAAAGATATAAATGCTGCCAGAAGCAGGCTGCGAAGGA
>JBBSFA010000102.1:0-7666 GCA_038239185.1 Elainellales cyanobacterium
ATATCAAATTCTTGATTCAGGTAGCCAATGTGCAGGCTGCTGGGGCGGACAATGTTGCCCGCAGTTGGCTCAATTTCGCCTGTGATGATCTTGAGCTGCGTTGATTTTCCGGCTCCGTTGACCCCGACTAGACCAATGCGATCGCCCGACTTGACTTCCCAATTGATGTCTTTGAGTACCTCGCCTGTCGGATAAATTTTGCTGATATGTTCCAGGCGCAGCATCCAATAGGCTCCCTTTGCGAGATCTGTTAACAATTATTGCATCAGACCAACTTTAACAAAAATTTAAGACGGATTGGCAGCAATTTTTGCAGGGGAGGCAGCGAGTTCTCTATTTGGAAGCGCTAATCTTCAGGGATCAGCAAAACCTGGAGAAATCCATAGAGTTCGGCTTCGGATTGCCCCTGCAACTGTCCATCTTTAAGTTCAATCAAACCCTGCACTAGCTCCGCCGATCGCTTCTTGTAGCTGTTGTGGGCTGCGACCAAATCTGTAAACACCTCTCGCTCGATTTGTAGGCGATCGGCATCGGCAGCGAGAGGCGAGGCATAGGTGACGGCATCGGCTTCGTACTTCAGCAGAAAGACCAAAGCCCGACTGAGCTGCTGGAGCTGTTGTTGGAGCTGGCGTGTGTCCAAATCCAGGCGATCGAAGCCCACCTGTCCTTCTATCCGCAGCTCCACGATCGGCTGTGCCTCTGGCTTGAGCTTGCCCGTTTGGATAGCATTTTGGATTTGGGCGATCGCGCCTTGCTCGATTTCCTCGACGCTTTCCTCTCCCTTCGCCGTCAGCCGCAGCCGCACGACCGATCGCTGCTGATAGTCTTGCTTCAGCTCTGCGTTGATCCCGGCTGCGCTCAGCTCAACCAGATAGACCCCGCGATCGAAGCTTGCCTCTTCGACGCTGTTGGCTTCGGTCGAGCCAGGGTTAAAGATCCAGCCCTCGATCGCATAGCTTTTGTGAATATGCCCCAATGCCAGATAATCCACGCCTGCCTGCCGCAGCGGCAACATTTCGCTGTAGCGCAAAGCGCCTTGATAGCGGGCAATTTGCCCTTCTAAGCCATGATGAAACATCAGCACAGTGTGGTCGAGCGGCTTGTGCTGACTCGGCGGCAGTTCTTGAATCGCGATCGCAATTTGCTCGATCGCTTTGGGGGCAGAAGCCCCATACCACTGTGATCCCAGCACCCGCACGCCGCAGTCTAGATCGACATAGCCGCCCGATCGCCCATCCCACGGTGAATAAAATGGCTCTCCGGTTGCGGGATCGCCCGGTTCCAACAGCATTAACAGCTCCCAATCTGCGAGGTAGCGCAGCCAGCTTGTTTTAGTGCCATACGGACGATTGTCGTGGTTCCCTTCGATCGCCAAGACTGGAATTCCTGCCTCTTTGAGCGCTTGCAGCGCAATTTGCGCCTGATTTAAGGTGGAAGGCTGAAGGTTGCGATGCTCAAATAGGTCGCCTGCAATCAGCACAAAATCGACCTGTTCCGCGATCGCGTATTTGTCGATCGCGTCTTGAAAAGCATAGAAAAAGTCTTGGGTTCGCTGTTTGTTGTCATAGCGATCGAATCCCAAATGGACATCGGCAAGATGAAGGAAACGCGGCATGAGGAGAGTCCAGAATCGGATATAAAAACTAGTACAGGGAGACTATTGATTCTGCCTATTCTAAATCCCTTTTCCTATAGAAAACCGATCGACTCGTACAATCGGCGGACGATCGCCATTACTTTTGTAGCGTAGTGCGGATCAGATGACCAGCGATCGCCCAACTGAGCCAAGGTCGGGGCAGCCCCACGCCGCACAAACCGAAAGCGCGGATCGACAGGCTGCTGAAGCAGCGGTTCTGGACTAGCGTAGGCTTTGAGGTGCTGAATGTGGGCGCGCACTCCAATCCGGGGATCAAGGAAAGTTTGGGTGGCTGCGCCCATGCCGCTTAGCCCTGCGAAATTGTTTTGCTCTGGCTTTGTGCTGTTGCTGAACCGCAGAAAGTCGGTTTCCAAGCACATTTGGGCGAAGGCGAGATCGGGATTGACTCCCTCGATCGCCGCTTCTTCACGGTAGAGCTTCGGTAAATCTGGAAATTGAGTCAGGCTTTTGGGCTGATGGGCTTTGAGAAACATGATCATCTGCACTTCGGAAGTGTGACCCCGCCCCATTAACCGATCGCTGGGAATTGCCGTCAAAGTCTGCGGCGATCGCAAATTTAGCGCATCGTTTTCCTTGTCCCATTTAACAGAGACATTGCGATCCCGTAGATCGATCGCCCTGACATAGACCAAATAACGATAGCGAATTCGATGCAAAGCTGGAAATACCCGATCGATCGGGCTTGAGGTCAAATCTAGATGATCGATGAGATCGATCGGAATATAAGGATTGCCATCTGCCAGAATGCCTTCATCGTCGTAGAATGCGCCGTTCACCCGGATGCCGATTGTCGGATAGTCCGGGATCGAAGCCGCCGACATGGCTTGACTCCAGCCCGCCAGTCCTTCAGCAATGCCCAAAGCCACATCCTGCGGCTGCGCTGGAATCACCCATTGCTCTTCTAGATTGGTCAGCCGTCCGACCTGCATCCGCAAGGCGGGAGCCGCTAGATCGCGACAGAAAGCCAGAGATCCCAAACTAGCGTGAGTATCCGGTTTTGCGCCGAGGCTGGCAAGTTGAGGCACGCGGCGCAAATAGGCTTGTAGCAGTTGTTCTGCTTGAATCCGCCGCTGTTCGTTTTGGGCAATGTAATAGACGGCGCTGCCTTGATCGATCGGCGTAGACATCGTATAGAGATCGATCGCCACATCACCTTTCTGATAGTGCAGGTTGATCCAGTCGATCGCCTGACTCAGGCTCAGATCATCAGGTACAGAAATCGGCTCAAACTGCCGCGATCGCAAAATTTGCACCACTAAATCCCGCAGCAGCATGACCTGTCGAACCACAGAGCCGCGATCGCTCACAGTCCCCCAATAGGCATCGGTTCCTTGCTCCGCAGCAACCAGCCCAGCCGCGATAAAAATTCGTCCCATTGGCGCTCCTCATTTAGCAGTTGCGATCGCTTCCGCTCCAAATCATAATCATCAATTTGGAATTGGACACATTCCACCGGAAATCTGATCCAGCGCACTGGGGTTAATTTCCCGATCGGCGCTGATAGTTTGCGATCGTGCTAAATTCATTCACCAACTGGCTGTAAAGGCGCTGATAGAGTCCAAACAGCTCTTGGTACTGCTGAGAGCGTTCAAGATTAGGCTGATAGCGCGTTTTGATTTGAATCAGAGACTGCACCTCCGCAATGTCTTTCAATGCCCCAACTGCCACCATTGCCAGCACGGCTGCTCCAAACCCGCTTGCCTCATAGACTTCGGGAGCCTGCACTTCGCGGCCAAACAGATCCGCCATCATTTGCAGCCAAATGGGCGATCGGGCAAAGCCGCCCGATGCCAGCACAATTTTACTGTTAGCAGGATCAGCTCCAGCCAGCTCATTCAGCGCTACTGCAATGCTGTAGATGCTGTAGAGAATTCCTTCTAGCACCGCTCTAGTAAAGTGGGTGCGATCGTGGTGCAAAGCCACCCCAAAAAACACGCCCCTCGCGTCCGAGTTCCAGCTAGGCGCACGTTCGCCTGTCAAGAATGGCAAAAACAGCAGTCCTGCGGCTCCGACCGGGACGTTTTCGGCAAGCTGAATCAGCAAATCGTAGGGATCAACTTTAGCTGGGTCAGCTTTGGCTTGCTCGACCTCGGCTTGTCCAAATCGATCGCGCCACCAGCGCAAAACCACTCCGCCGCTATTCGAGGCACCGCCCACGACCCAATGCTGGTCGGTCAGCGCATAGCAAAACGTTCGCTGCTGCTGATCGGTGAGCGGCTGTGACACGACCTGCCGCACGGCTCCACTCGTGCCGATCGTCGCTGCAATTTGATCGGGCGCGATCGCCCCCACTCCCAGGTTTGCCAGCACGCCATCGCTCGCCCCCACGACTACGGGAGTATCCGCATGGAGTCCGATCGTTGCGGCTTGGTCTGCCTTCATGCCGCGCAAAATGTGCGTGGTCGGAACCAACTCGCTGAGCTGCTCGGCGCAAATTCCGGCGATCGCCAAAGCACCCTCGTCCCAGTTCAGCGATCGGAGATTGAACAGTCCAGTCGCAGAAGCGATCGAATAATCAACCACATAGCAACCAAAGAGCTGAAACAAAACGTACTCTTTAATCGATATAAATTTAGCCGCTTTGTGAAACTTGTCTGGATCTTGCTCCCGCATCCAGATCAGCTTAGACAAAGGCGACATCGGGTGAATCGGCGTGCCCGTGCGCTGATAGATCTCAAAACCACGACTATCACTCTTGAGCCGATTTACCTGTTCAACACTGCGGCTGTCTGCCCAGGTAATACTGTTGGTCAGCAGATTATTCTGAGCATCTACCGCAATCAGGCTATGCATTGCGGCACTGAAGCCGATCGCCCCTACCTGATCGGGCGCTAAATTGGCTTGTTTGACGACTGCCTGTAAGCCTGTCACGACCGCCGATAAAATTGCCTGGGGATCTTGCTCGGAGTAACCGGGCTGGGGTGAACTCAACGGATATTCTTGTTTGGCGATCGCCTTAATCTCGCCCGTGGGCGCAAAGGCGATCGCTTTGGTGCTGGTTGTACCGATATCTAAGCCGATAAAAACTGGGGATGCCATAAATAAAGATCAAACAAAGAGATTAAGCAGCAGGATAAAAGCGATCGCCACCACAGAAATCAGCGTTTCCATCACTGTCCAGGATTTGAGAGTCTGCGGCACGGTCATGTTGAAATATTCTTTGACCAGCCAAAATCCGGCATCGTTGACGTGGGAGAGAATCAGCGAACCTGCGCCAGCTGCCAAGACCAAAAGTTCGCGATTTACGCCTGGAATTTGCGTGACGATCGGCGCGATAATCCCGGCTCCGGTGACGGTGGCAACCGTAGCAGAACCCGTGGCAACGCGAATCAGCCCAGCCACAAACCAGCCTAACAGCAGCGGCGAAATATTGGATTGCACCGCCAAATGCCCGATCGCATCTCCCACGCCGCTAGCGATGAGCATCTGTTTGAAGCCGCCGCCTGCGCCAATAATCAAAATAATCCCTGCCGTCGGAGCCAAGCTTTCGTTGAGAAACGTCAGGATTTGGCGATTGGTGAACCCTCTGGCAAAGCCAAATGAATACAGCGAAAACAGCAGAGCCGCCAAGATGGCAATGATCGGATTCCCAATAAAGTCTAACCACTGACGCAGCACGTTTTCTTTGGCAAAATTAATATCTGCAAATGACTTGAGCAGCATTAACCCGACCGGAAGCAGTACCGTAAATAAGGTGATGCCAAATCCCGGCATAGCTTCGTCAGCCGCCGACATGCTGCTGAACACTTCTGATTTGTCTGACTTGGCAGGCTCCTCGACATCTGTTGTGCCAGCATAGCCTCGCGTGAGCTGGTCTGCTAGCTCTTTGGTGGGTCGAGTGTCGATCGACTTAGAAATGAAGCTGCCAAAAATTGGACCTGCAATCACGGCAGTCGGCAACCCCACAATCAGCGCATACAGGATAGTTTTCCCAATGTCTGCTTTGAAAGCATCGATCGCAATCAAAGGAGCCGGATGCGGCGGAATCAGTCCATGCACGACTGACAAGCCTGCCAGCAGCGGAATACCCAGCTTGAGTAAGGGCACATTCACCCGCTTAGCAACGGTAAACACTAGCGGAATTAGAAGCACAAATCCCACTTCAAAAAACAGGGGAATGCCAACCAGAAAGGCGACTGCCAGCATTGCCCAGTGAATCCGCTGTTCCCCAAACCGTTTGACCAGCGTCTGAGCAATCCGATCGGCTCCTCCAGAAACCGCCATCAGTTTACCGAGCATTGTGCCCAAGCCAATCACAATCCCAACAAAGCCCAGAACGTCGCCAAATCCTTTTTGGAACGATTGGACAATATCGGGAGTCGGCATTCGTGCCGCTAAACCAATAAAACCTGCCGCTAAAATCAGTGCAATAAAGGGGTGAAGTTTAAGATTAGTGATGAGAACGATCAAAGCGACGATCGCAATCAGCGTATCAACTAATAATGCAGCCTCTTTGCTAAGTTCCATAACCTGTGCATCTATCTACAGAAGTATTTTTGTAAAAATTCAACCCACTTTAGATATAAATTTTTTCTAATCTTTGACTACAATCGCGAATTTCAATGCAAAAGTTATGGTAAATCTATTTGTCTTTTATTTGTATAAGAGTGGACAGAACTTAAAGAAACCAAAATAGCCAACCTCTACCCAAGGAATGATTGAGCGGATCAGCTCAATCAAGTAGAAATGGAGTACTGAATCTCACGGAGATTGTATTCTATGAAACTGAATTATTTTGCGAAATCGCTCTCAACTGTAGGGCGCTGGATGGCGACAACGTTATTCTGCCTGCTGGCGATGACCTTTGTTTGGCAGGGCGCATTTTTCTCAACTGCTGTTGCTAATGCTGCTCCTTCAGCCTTAATTGCAACAGACATGGGCAGACAAGCTAAAGACAAAACTAGCGAAGATGCTGGACGAGCCAAGAATTTCATCCAAGACACAACCGATCGCGTCAAGCGGACTGCAAACAAAAACGCCGACCGAGTCGATCGCGCCACAGATAGCGGCAGTGGTGTTGAGCGTAAAGCCAAGCGAGATGCAGATCGAATTGAGCAAAGAGCAGATCAAGATTCAGCGCGCACTAAGAAAGCAGTAGACAATACCAAGAATGCTGTTGAACGCACGATCGACAACATTAAGGATACTTTCAGTAACTAGAAAGTAAGCCCTGCTTCAAAGCTAAATGTGCAGCTCAAAATACTTTGAGCTGCACATTGCTTTCTTTGCCAGAAGATTAAGTGTAGAAATATTTAGCCCCGTGGGAGTCCTACTGCTCGAAGATTCTCAGGCGACCAGTGATCATAGTAAGGTGTTTTCTCTAGAAGTTGTGATGCCCACTTTAGTTTGTCTGGAGTTTGCACTGTGAAATTAATATAAGGCTCCCTGCGAGTATAGACTCCGTTGATGTTGAATGAGTCATCTGGATGTCCGCCATAGGCAACCAATCCCAAACCTTTAAGAAGCTGATTGAATGAAACAATCAAAGCTTGAAGCTGCTCCATGTTTAAAGCTTGCCGATCGGGATGAATCACAAACAGCACCTCGTACTGCGATCGCAGCTTGAAGGTCTTGATCACTTCCATCAGGGCAGATGTTTCGCTGAGATCGCTAGAGTTAAAGGGATGAACATGAAACTGAATGAGATTTTGGAGTCGGTACTTTTGAGCAAACGGGCAAATAGGCAACCCGCCAAAAGCTGGATTCGGTTTCTCCAACACGGTCATCATGTACTTAACCATTTCGTCAATCACGATCGCCGACTCAGACATGCGGATGCTCCTCACAGACGGGAAAACAGACAGGAAAAATTTTGGCAATCGACGCTTGATTGCCAGACCCGTTAACGCTTCAGGAGAGTGTATAACAAAGCTCTCTAAGCGCGCTAACCAAGTTAGTGTGCTGAATTGTAATCTCTTTTTAGAAAAAGTTTGCAGCTAAAATTGCGAGACTTCAAAGCCCCTTGGGCTACTCTCTAAACACTTCAAAGCCCCTTGGGCTACTCTCTAA
>JBBSFA010000103.1:0-7629 GCA_038239185.1 Elainellales cyanobacterium
ATACACCCACGATGCGATGGGTTTTTCAGTGTTTTCAGCCAACCCATCTTGTAACTGTGGCAGGACACAAACAAATCAGCAATCTCACCCCGCAACGGCGCAAGATTTTACAATCCGCAACGGTGCAAGATTTTACAATTCCTTGGGGCAGCTTGTGGTCGTTACTACCTGCTGGAGTGACAGGTAAAATTCCCATTCCCAAAAGTCAACCTGCGGAATGTGGGCTAGAATCTGGCTAAAGCCAAGTTCGACAATCTCGGCATCTCTGCCCAAAGGTTGCGTTGCGATCGCGACAGCTACAAGAAAAAATTCAGATGGGCTACCTTAAATCCTGACAAAGCGATCGATCGCCCTTTTCCACTGCTGCATTCGTCAGCAAATAATCCCGAATCCACCGACAGCCATACTCCAGCAAATCAAGCTTGAGAATTTTTTGCATATCCCAGAGAATTAAAGTGCGATCGGCTCCACCCGAAGCCAACAGCGTTCCATCGGGGCTAAACGTAATACTCTCAATCTTGGCAGTATGCCCGCTCAGCGTTGCCAGCAAAGTCCCATCCCGCCGCCACAGCTTAATCGTGTCATCTGTCCCCACGGCAGCAATGATCTCGCCATCGTGATTAAACGCAAACTGCGTAAAGCCTGTGTTTCCGCCTTTAAGCGTGCGGATCAAAAATCCATTTCGATCCCAAAGCTGGAAATTGCCGCCCTGACTAGAAGCCACAATCACCCGCTGATCCGGACTGATCACCACCCCCCAAACCGGGCCACTGTGATCGATCAGCGATCGAAACAGCGGCGTAGTTTCGCCTTCCACCAGCCAAAACCAAACGCCCCCATCCTCATCGACCGAGACGATAAACTCCCCGCTGCGAGTAAAAGCCACATCCCACAGCCGCGATTGATAGCCCTCAAAGGTTTTGTAGAGCTGAAACTGACCCCGATCGTCCTGTTTCCACAGCTTAATCGTCGTATCATCCCCCGCAGAAAGCAGCGATCGCCCATCGGGACTAAAGGCCACGTTGCGAATCGCGGTTTCATGCGCGGCGATCGTGCTTTCCAAAGTCCCGTCCTGCGACCACAGCCTCAGCTTGCCGTCGGCTGAACCCGATGCAAATTTCGGCTGAGCGGGGCTAAAGTCCACATCCAGAAATTGAGCCTCTGCCGTTAGCGTTTTCATCAGCATGCCATCTCGCTGCCAAAGCTGAATTGTGTCGCCCGCCACCGAAACCACGCGATGACTGTCGGGGCTAAACGCCACATTCCAAATGCTGCCCAAGCGGCTGTAGAGCGGTTTAAAGAAAGGCTGACTGATATGCCAGAGCCGCGCGGTGCTATCGTCACTGGCGGAGGCAAGGGCTGTGCCATCAGGACTAAAAGCCACATCTCGAATCACAGTGCTGTGTCCTTCCAACAGCCGCAGCAAAGTCCCATCTAGTCGCCACAGCCGCAAGGTTTTGTCAGCGCTGGCAGAGGCCATCAGTTGTCCATCGGGGCTAAAAGCCGTTCCCATCACAGACCCTTCATGTCCCTCAAAGGTGCGAATCAGCGTGCCATCCAGGCTCCAGAGCTTCAGGGTTTTGTCGGCGCTGGCAGAGACGATCGCTTGTCCATCGGGGCTAAAGGCGATCGCCCACACCGTCCCATGATGACCGACCAGCGTATGCAGCAAAGTCCCATCTAGCCGCCAGAGCTTTATCGTGGCATCAACGCTGGCAGAGGCGATCGTCTGTCCATCGGGACTAAACGCGACATGCCAAACGGCGGCTCGGTGTCCCGTTAGCGTTCGCACTAGGGTTCCATCTAATTTCCAAATCTGTACTCTTTTGCTGGCATCAGCAGTCGCGATCGTCTGTCCATCAGGACTAAAAGCGACATGCCAAATCGCAGTCTCGCTGCCTCGGAATGGCTTCAGCAACGTGCCATCCAAGCCCCAAAGCGTCACGTTGCCATCCACACCCGCCGCTGCGATCGTGCGGCTGTTAGGATGGAAAGCCAGTCCGTACACCGTTGCGCCATGATTTTTGCTCCAGAGCAATCTGCCGTCTGGCTGCCAAAGTTTGATCATCCGATCGCTGCCTGCGGTGACAATCCATTGCCCGTCGGGACTGAAGGCAACGCTGAGCACGGCTCCCTGATGCCCCACGAGGCGATTAAATTCATCGGTATCCAGCACAGTCCGTTGCAGCATGATTTTGACCTGTTGCGCCAGCGAGGTTTGGACAACGGGGTCAAAGTTGCCGAGCTGTTGCAGCGTTCGCTTGGCTTTCAGCGTTTGGAACAGCGAATCAAGTTTGCGATCGGCGGCAAAACTATCTTCAGCCGAGGTTGCCATCGCTTTCACTTCATTCAACGCCGACTGCTGCGACTGCTGGAAAGTAATCCATCCCAGGGCGATCGCCAACAGCATCACAGCCGTAACAATGCCCAGCAGCACCCGCTGGCGGTGCAGGCTGTTGCGTTGCTCAATGCCGCGCTGGCGTTCTAGCCCCAACCGAGCCTCTACTTCCTGAAGTCGTTCTGCCTCCAGGGTTTTCTGGACTTCCTGCCGATCTAGCTCCTGACTCGCCGCCAGAAATTGATAGTCCAGATCGCTCAGGCTTTTGCCTTGTGCCCAAGTGAGCAACTGCTGGAGCGCTTGCCCGCGCAGCAGCCGCGATCGATCGCTGTACCCGGAGGCAATCCAAGCGTTGAGCGGCTGCGCGTGAGGACGCAGCGCGGTGAGCTGCTGGGTCACCCAGTCCAGGCTAAACACCCGCTGATAGATTGGATTTTTGGTCTGGAGATAGCCCTCTCGCTTTTCCACTAGCCCGGTCAGCAGCAGTTCGGTTTGGTCGGGGCGATCGTCTGCCAAAATTCCCGTCGCGTCAGAATACAACAGGATGCGTTGGTATAGCCCCAACAGGCGTTCACTGCGCTGTTCGTTGTAGAGCAACCGATCGCGAATCGTCTTTAAGTGCTCTGGTTCGTCCTGTGCCTGCCAGTTTTGCAGCAGGTGAAGCTGGAGCAGGCGATCGATAACTTCAGATTCGGCTTGAGTTGGGTCGGGCTGGATATGAGCGACCAGATAACAAATTTTCTGCGTCAAAAAGGGCTGTCCCCCCGTCCAGTCCAGAATGCGCTGGAGCGCCGTTTCTGGATCAGCAAAAACGTTGGCTAGTCCCGGCAGCAGCGGCTGGACTTCCGCAGGTTGAAAGCCCCGCAGTTCGATCGCCCGTCCGATATTAAACGGAGTCCGAGTCCGATCACGCACCAAATCACTGGGCGTGGTCACCCCCAGCAGCGAGAAGGTCAGACGGCGATAAATCGGCTCATCTGCCCGCTTGTTGAAACAGGTGCGAATAAAGGCAAAAAAATCATCGGTCGAAAATTTGAGGCTGAGGACACTGTCAATCTCATCAATAAAAATGACGATCGGCTCTGGAATCTGCGCCAGTAGAACCGTTTCGAGAAACTGATCCAGCCGATTCACTAAAGACAGATGCGAATGAGCTTCCCACCACGGCATAAAATCCAGGTCTAACCGAAATCGCTTGATCAATGAAGCCATCAGCGCGGCATACCATTGTTCTGGCGTGACATCCTGCGTCCCAATTTGAGTCACATCAACTACGCCACACCGCACCCCAGCCGCCTGCAAGCGCTGCATCGTCCGCACCCGCAGGCTAGATTTGCCCATCTGTCGGGCATTGAAGACATAGCAAAATTCTCGCGCCAATAGCCCCTGAAACAGATCCTCATCTGCCTGCCGCTGTACATAGGTAGGCGCGTTGGAAGGCAAACTGCCCCCCACCTGGTAGAACGGATCGGCATAGAACGGATCGGAACGCTGGGAGATCATTGGGATTAGAACGAATTAAAGATTGCCCAGAACTTTAGCAAAATAGGATTGATAGAGCGCACAGCCCGCGATCGCCGCATCCTCTCGGAACTGGATCAGCCCCATACCGTGAAGCTTTAGAGCGATCGTCGGATAGAGATCTACACCCGTTGGAGAAAGCACAATCTGGCGCATTGTCTCCTTCAGCTCTGGATATTCCTCCAAATATCCCAACTGCTGCTTGAAATGACTGCCAAAAATGCCGTTTGGAGCCGTTGCAGTCTGCAATAAACTCTCTAGAGAGATCCGCTGATGGCTTAAGTAAAACAGGGCAAGCTGTGTCAAATAAGGATGTCCATTCAAAAGCTGAAAGAGCTGATTTGTATGAGATTCAACCGCCGCAATCCGGTAGCGCAACACTAGCTCCTGCACCTGCTCTTGCGTGAATCCAGCTAGCTCAATCAATGCTCCCACGTTGAACGGCGATCGATGTACATGCAGCGGCGCAAAAATATCAGTGGAGTAGGAAATGACCAGTCGCAGCTTCTGCCATTCGCCTCCTTCTGAATCGTGACGCGATTGCTCATACCAGGCTCGCAACATGCCAAAGAAATCAGTCGCGATCTGTGGGTAGTTAAACACGCGATTCGCTTCGTCTAGCACTAACAGAAAAGGACTCTCAGCAGCGGGCAGCAGATAGCGCTCGAAGTAGTCATTGCAGCTATAGTTTGCTCCCAGCAGCGGATTCCAAAACTCCTCTGAGCGATCAGGCAAATCCAAATGGCGGCTGACCATCGCACACAGCCAGCGCAGGAATTGATTCAGACTGCCGAAGACGCTGCTGTCGGCTAGCTGCAAGCTAATCACAGTCGCGCGAAACCCAGATTCTTCTGCTTGGCTTAATCCGCGCGCGATCAGTGAAGTTTTGCCAAACTGTCTGGGCGCTTTGATTCGCACCAGCGCACCGGGCTGTCGAATCTCGCGGTTTAGCATCCGCTCAGCGGGCGATCGCTGGATGTAAAAAGGTGAGTCCAGGGTGAGCTGCCCTTTCAGCGGCATCTGAAGCAAATTGGATGGATCGGTAGAGGGTTCTGAGTCTAAATTTTGTCGAATATAGTCATCAGTTCCTAACATTAGCCCGAAGGCGGCAAAATAAGCTTCTAAGCTAGGCTGATCGACGGGTTTTTGACGGCGACGGATTTTGGTCAGCGTTCCCGCACTAAGCTGAGTCCGATCGCCCAACTGCTCCAGGGTATAAGCTTTTCCGCCATTCTCCTGCGACGTAGCCAAAAATTCCGCCGCTTGCAGCCGCTGCCATCCCTGAAGGCTGAGAATGAAGCCTCGTTTGCGTTTGGAAATCTGGGCGGATTCGGCTAAATCGTCGGGTGGAAACACGGCAACCTTAACTTGTTCTATTTAAGCTTGTTTGATTCGATCGGGTAGATTACGGGTAGATTCACTTGCGCGTAATACTTGATTCTACAAGGTTTCGCAGGTTCTAAGGATCGGAAGGCTTGACTTACCGGATACTTGACTTACCGGATAATTTTAGAGGCTAGGCAAGAGAGTAGATTCACGGACGCAGGTTGGGCAATCTAAAAGCAACCTTCCCCCAGGACTGCTTATGAATACCGCTGTGGCTCATTCTCCCCTTGAGCTTTACCAAACCTATCTGCGATCGCACTGTCCCCAGTTCGATCCTCAACCGTTCCTGCTGGCGCTGCATTCCACGAACTGGGCAGAACCAGAAACCGCCTTAGATTTCAATAACTTCGCGGTGATCGCGCTGATTGAGGCAGAGCAATCCGACGATCTGGCAATGCGATCGATGTATTTAGATCTGGCACTGGAAGCTCTAAATCAGGGGGCTGAACTACAACCCATCCATCCGCTTTGCATCGCACATCTGGCTTTAGTCCTACATCTAATCGGTGAACACAACGCTGCTATCCAAGCGGCTTTTCCGGCTTGCGTTGATCTGATTCATGTTGCCGCACAGTCTGCCCAGCTTGATGCCACCGACTCGTTGGCACTGGGCTTGGTTTACCTGCCGCCGATCGCCTCTGCTCAGTTTCCTGCCATTTTGGGCGCTGGGAATGGCTATCTTCAGGCGGCGCGGCTGCTGGCAGAAGGGCTGTGGCGATCGCAGGTTATATTTTACAGTCAGAGCGGCATCCGGTTTTTGCAGCTTGCCGCCCAAATCATTCCAGACGCGGTTCTTCTGCATCGCAGACTGGGCTTGGCTCAGTTGATCAACCACCAGTGGGAAGGACTGTGGCATCTGCATCGGGCAAATCAGCTTCAGCCTGACAATGCCGCGACATTGCAAGCGCTTTACTTGACCTATCGAGAACTGCAAGATCAAGACAAGGCTGCATTCTGGCTGCAAACCGCTCAGCAGCGCAAGTCAGACTCCCCAGAATGGCGTTGGGCAACTTTGCCACCCGCGATCGACTTCACCTATGTACCCACCGCTGATGGCGTGCTGCTTGCCGTCGATCCCAGTTTTCGCAGCATTGTCACCAGCGTTCTGATTGCCGAAGGCGACTGGTTTGAAGCCGAAATGGAGTTTTGGCGATCGCAGCTTCAGCCCGGTATGACGGCGATCGATGTTGGGGCAAATGTGGGAGTCTATACTTTCAGCGCGGCTCAACGGGTCGGGGCTTCCGGGCGCGTTTTGGCAATAGAGCCGTTTTCTAGCTGCGTTCACTGCCTGCAAGAAACCTGCCGCCTTAATCAGTTGGATTGGGTGACGGTTTGTGCCGGAGCCGCCAGCGATCGTCCTGGAACTGCGCGTTTGGCTTTGCACAGCTCTAGCGAACTCAACGAAGTTGTCCGGGAACCATCCGACTCTACACAGTCCGCTGGAACACAGTCCGCTGGACAATTCGAGGAAATTATCTGCTACACCTTAGATGAGCTGATTGAGCAACAAAATCTAGATCGAATCGACTGGCTCAAAATTGACGCAGAAGGTCATGAAATGCAGGTTATCGCAGGCAGCGATCGCCTCCTCAGTCAGTTTGCTCCGGCTATTCTATATGAAAATATTGCCGCGAGTCAGGGCAGCAATCTTCCGGTTGCAGAACTGTTGCAGTCCAAAGGCTATCGGCTGTTTCGCTATCAGCCCTATGTTCAAAGGCTGATCCCGATTCAAGCGATCGAAGAACTTCAGGGCAGTCTCAATATTGTTGCCCTGCCGCCCAATCATTCCCTAATTTAATCTCTCCTACTTTAATCTCTCATTCCTTATTTTTTATTCTGCTCATGTCTGTTTTTTTGTCTTTACTCAAACAGTCTGGTCGGCTCGATCGCATTCACATGACTCTGGTGAATGTGGGATCGCGCAAGCTATTTCAAGACGATGACTATGCCAGTCTGGGATGGGGAATCTTTGCCCCACAGCTCTCGATCTATGGCTTTGATGCCGATGCCGATGCCTGCGAAGCGGCAAATGCTGACTTGCAGAAACGACAGATCAACTGGAAGGAAAAACATGTGCCGCTAGCGGTCAGCGATGCGATCGGTCAATCACCGCTTTATGTCACGCGCAATCCCATGTGCAACTCCCTGTATCCGCCGAATGAACCATACTTGAATCGGTTTATGGGACTGTTAGATCTGGTCGCAACCGATTACACAGTTGACTTGGAGACAACCACGCTCAATGCTTTTTGCCAAACCGAGGGGATTGAAGCGATCGACTTTTTGCAAATCGATGTGCAAGGCGCAGATCTAAACGTGCTCAAAGGCGCATCAGACCTGTTACAAACGACTTTGGCTATTCAGATTGAGGTAGAATTCTCGCC
>JBBSFA010000104.1:0-7621 GCA_038239185.1 Elainellales cyanobacterium
ATGCCTTTCACTCTAGCGATTTCCCTCGCGTTGTCAACCCCCCAGTTGAGCAATTACCTTTCCAGGTCGAAAGGTTGAATAGCACTGGAATGGGATAGTTGGGTTGCTGCTCACAGCGATCGCACAAGGCTTGTGCCAGTTCAAGCTGAGTCGTTGTTTTGCCTGCCCCTGGTTTGCCCAAAATCAGCAGCCTGCCTGCAATATCAGGGCGGTCAAATACCTGCAAGATGGTGATGTCTTCTGGCAGGGGTTGGGGCGGAGTAGCGCCAATCTTGACCTCTGCATCCCAAAGCCGAACCACTTGCTGGGGCTGGGCATCTTTGGTCAGGTTGATGAATATTGCATTGTGCAGCGACTGTTGCAGCCGAGAAGCCACCTCTGCCTTGACTTGGCTGAGCAACTGCTGCTCGGTAGGCGATCGAGGAACCGATGTAGCCTGGGCATAGTTGTGGACTACAACTTTGTTGCCGTTCCCGGAGACGATCGCACTGCGTTCAACATTGCCACCGACTGCAATGTGTCGATCGCCACTACTAGGCGCATTTTGGCGTGGATTCTCTCCACTCTGACCATCAGGTTCAGAAGAGGTCGGCTGATCCGGATCAATTGGGGGCTGGCTCATCTCGTTGAGGGGCGATCGCGAGTGTCTCTACAGTTATGGCATTAAAAGTTACCCCATGCTATTACCCGTTGTTTACGGAACCTTGATGATAGGTCGTGTATCATGCTTTCAGCAGTCTGAAGTCGATCGCGTCACTATGAAACTGAACAGAGTTTTGATCCTTGCGGCTAATCCCCAAAACACCGATCGCCTCAGATTGGATGAAGAAGTGCGGGAAATTCAAACCGCGTTGGAGGATTGTAGAAATGCGAGTGAGTTTGAAATCATCACGCGATGGGCGGTGCGAGTCGATGATTTGCAAAAAGCGCTACTCGATTCCTCTCCGCAAATTGTTCATTTTTCGGGTCATGGCGGCGGAGAGCAGGGCTTAGTGCTGGAGAATGAGCTGGGGAAACTCCAGATGGTGAGCACCAAGGCACTGGCAGCACTATTCTCGCTGTTTCAAGACACGATCCAGTGTGTTTGTCTGAACGCTTGCTATTCAGAGATTCAGGCGGAGGCGATTCACCAGTCGATCGATTGCGTCGTGGGCATGAATCAACCGATTAACGACAAAGCCGCAATCAAATTCGCTCAAGGGTTTTATACCGCGATCGGGGCAAAGCGATCGCTTCAGGAAGCCTATGCGTTTGGCTGCAATGCGATCGATCTCCAGAATAATCCCGATGTGTCTGTGCCCGTGTTGAAGTACAGACACCGACCGCTGGCTGCTCCGCCGCAACCTGCGATCGCTCCTCCAGTTGCGGTTCCGGCTCCGGCTATCCCTGCTCAGTATCAGGATCGGGGAGTCTCGATCGGCGGATCGGTGACAGGCAGTGTGATTCAGACGGGCGATCGCAATACTGCCTCAGTTCAGTTTCAATCTGCCGCACTGCCTCAGCCGGAAACTGTCGATATGGTCGCGGTGGGTCGTGTTCTAGACGTGTTGTTGATTTCTGTAGAAAGCCTTCCTGTTCAGCTCTCTAGTCCATCCAGCAACAACTCTGAAACACTACCTCTCTGGCGATCGTTTTGGCGCGGATTGCCACGGGTGATCCGACTCCTGTAGAGAAGGCGGCAGAATTTGAGCGGGTGCTGGGCAAAGCGAATGAGCAGGGACAGGCGGATGGGCTGAGACGCATTGCCAATGCGCTGCCCAACATTGAACAGTCGCCTTTAGTGGTGCTGATTGACCAGTTCGAGGAGGTGTATTCGCTCTGTAAAGATATTGGCAGCCGCGATCGCTTCATTGGCACCTTGGTAGAGGCTGCTGCTACGCTAGAGGCGCGAGTCTCGGTGGTGATCACCTTTCGCAGTGACTTCTTGAGCGAAACGCAGAAGCACCCGCAGCTTGACCAGATCATTGGCTCTGATCAGTGTGTGGTGGTGACGGCAATGACTTCAGTGGATTTGCGCCGATCGATCGCTGAACCCGCGAGACAGGCGGGGCATTCTCTGGACGATGCCCTGATCGATCGGCTGGTGGAGCAGACGGAAGGGCGGGAAGGGGCTTTGCCTTTGCTTCAGTTTGCTCTGACCCGAATTTGGGAAGGGCTGAAAGCAGGCAAATCGCCTAGCGAAACGCTGAAGGCGATCGGCGGTGTGGGTGGGGCTTTGGCGGGAGAGGCGCAGCGCATTTATGCCAGTCTGGGTAAGGTTGAGCAAGATATGGCGCGGCGGGTGTTTGTGGGGTTGGTGCAGTTGGGCGAGGGCACCAAGGATACGCGCAGGCGTGCCGCTGTGGATAGTCTGATTTCTGCAAAAGATGATCCGGTGCGGGTGCGGCAAGTGTTGGATCTGTTCTCTGCGTCGGGAGCGCGGTTGATCACGCGATCGACTGTGGAGGGTGAAGAAGTGGTGGAAGTGACGCATGAAGCGCTGTTGGAGCAGTGGCAGCAAATCAAGGGCTGGCTGGATGGGCAGCGCGATCGCATTCGCCAGCAGCGACAGATTAATGCTTTGGCTGTGGAATGGGCAAAACGAGGTAAGAAGGCAGGCTATCTTTTGCAGGGGCGACAGCTAGACGATGCTCGTGTTTTTCACAAACGGTATGCCGCGACTTTGCCTTTATCTGAGTGTGCAGTGGAGTTTTTGCGGAAGAGCGTGAGGCAACGCTGGTTGATGCGAGGGGCGATCGCGAGTTTCTTGATACTCCCGTTTATTGCAGTGGATGGCTTTTTACGGGAAGAGGCAGTGAAGCGAGATTATGTAATCCTACGAAGCCGAGACGTGTCAGGTAAAACTGAAGCAGCAGAGGAATTAGTTAAAGGATGTGGGAACTTGCGATCGTTGCCAGCATGGTTTGTTCCTGTGGGTGAACATGTATTTGGAACCTGTCGAATACTAGAACGCCAAAATTTGACAGAGACGGACCTCCGCTACGCCGACCTCAGCAACGCCAACCTCAGCAACGCCAACTTCCGCCCCGCTGTTCTCCGCTCCGCCCTCCTCAACCCCGCTATCCTCCGCTCCGCCGACCTCAGCCCCGCCGACCGCGACGCCCTCAGCAGCCCCTACACCAACCTCAGCAACGCCGACCTCAGCAACGCCGACCTCAGCTACACCAACCTCCGCTACGCCAAGTCGATCACCGAAACCCAACTCGACAGAGCCAGATTATGTAATACGGTGCTTCCTCCAGAAATCAAACTCAACCCCGATCGCGACTGCAAAGCCCTTGGAATTACCCCTAGCCCCAAGAACTAGCGCAATCAAAAACGATCGAGCCTGATCAAATTCAGAGTAGTAGCAAAAATGAATGCGATCGCCTTCACGGTTCATCGATCGGGCGATCGCCCCAGCACAATTCCTGAAATCAGGGCAGGGTCGTAGTGAGGGACTTTTAGCAAGTAGTTCTTGATACAGATTATAAAGTTGGGTTTCTGTGGGCGATCGGGGTAGGTCGGAGCCGCAAGATTGGCGATCGAAGGTCAATTGTTCGAGGTTGAAGGCGAAAACTTCCATGTTTGAGGTTCGTTGGTGAGGCTTTGAGGTCAAAGTTTCGAGTTGAGAGCAGCAAGGGTGGCGATCGGCTGTTCAATGTTGCAGTTCTGCACGGGAAGTATGGGGTTCGGAGGTCGGAGTTCCAGGGTTGAAACGGCAACGCTGAGGATCAATGCAACGTGGATTCGTTCTGCTCTTTGCCTGATGGGAAGACTATAATCAACGCACAGGTTGTTATTCCATAGGCTGACAATGATCCTGCCGTTACCCAAACTCAATACCCTTCCAGACACTCTGCCGATCGATGGGGCAGTGCGAATTGAACTGGAAGAGGGGGTGCCGATTTTTCGAGCCTCTCAGGAGGTGCAAGACCGAATTGAGGAACTGTTAGATAAGCAGAATTGGGCAACGTTGAGTCTGGAAGAAGCACAGGAACTCGATTCCTATGAAGAGATCGATGACTATTTGAGTTTTGTCAATCGCACGATGCGAAATCTCTTTCTTCAGGAAAACCAGTAGAGCTTATTAAGGTGGCTTCTCGCAACAAAATTCCTGAACCCATTCAACAACAAGTTCGACACCGATCGAACCATTTGTGTGAATATTGTCATGCGTCTGAGCGATGGCAGTATGTCAAATTCACCGTCGATCACGTTTTGCCCGTATCTCTGGGTGGAACGAATAATCTAGAGAATCTGGCTCTGGCTTGTTTTCATTGCAACCGCCGGAAAACCAATCGCCTCACAGCGATCGATCCCGAATCAGGAGAAATCGTACCCTTATTTAATCCGCGTCAGGATAGCTGGAAAGAACACTTTATCTGGTCTGCGGATAAACTTCAGGTGATAGGTCTGACTGAAATTGGACAAGCTACGATCGCCACTTTAGACTTAAATCGCGAACGAATAATTCATATTAGAGCGGCAGATTTGGAAATCGGTCGGCATCCTCCAGTTGATGATCCGGTTGCTGAAAAGAGCAATTGACGCTTCAAGTTCTGAAGGCTTGATAAGCTGTAATAGCCTGATATTTCTCGATGAGATCGCGACGTTATCAACCGTTCTCCTCTTTCCGATCTTGGAATGAATGTATTGTTGAAATACTAAAGATCAAGTTGGGAAAGTCTATCGGGTTGCTGACGATTTAATGAGCGGCGATCGCGCTCCTGAGCAAGATGTTGTCGCTCTATAAGTTCCTTCAAATCCTTCTGCATAGCCATTTGAGTATTCGCTGATAAAGTCCCATCTTGAATCGCTTCTCTGGCAACCTCTGTAATTCGCTTTAGATAACCAGGAGATTTGCCAAGTCGCTGCGCCGATCGATACCATTTCCAGAGCAAATCGGATTGTCGCTGATTCTCCACTGAAGGCAATCGGTCTAGATGCCCATCCTGCAACAATCGATCGTTCCAGTCCTTCCCGTAGGCAGGAACCATCCGATAGACTCCTATAACCTGTTGAGCAACCCGCCACGCTATCTCTTCTCCCGCAGAATCTCCATCAAAAGCAACTGCGACCCGCCCACCCTGCTCAATCACCTGCCTTAGCGCTCCTACCGGAACCGTTCCAGAGCCGTCAGTGGAAAGATAAAGGGTCACACCTTGAGTTTCCGTTCGTTTGCGATCGAGCACTGCCAGAGACAAAGCATCGATCGCCGATTCCACCAGCAGAACTCGCTTCACATATCCCTTGCCTGCCCCAATCCAAAACCAGCCATTGTCCTTGTGAGAACCTGACGCTAACCCATGATAAACGTTATTCTCTCCCCAAGTACCTCGCAAACTGGCTCCAGTCACTTCACCCCGCAGCCAACCCTCTTCTCTGAGCGCATGACGGACAAATACCGCGTTCTGAAAATCATCAGCGTAAATCAACCCCTTCTCATACAAGCGATCGACCAGTCCATCGGGCAACTTGCGCAATTCCACCAAATACTCTCGCACGGCTGTCCAACGACGATCGTTAGGCGCAGGTAACGCTAGCGATCGCAAGTCACGGTCTTTTACTCGAAGTGGTTGTGCAGATAAAGGTTGTGCCGTCAAATCTTGCCCGGAGAGCCACCGAACCGCTTCTTTAAACTCAACTCTCTGAACATGCATCACCAGATCGATCGCCCCTCCTCCCCCTCGATCTGCTGCCCAGTCCATAAACTTGCTACCGTCAATGCTGATGATGTGTCCAGCATCTCGCCACTTGTGGGGATCGCAGTGGTCTTGCTCCAATCCCAAATGAGTCGCCACGATCGCTAAGTCAGTCGGTCTAACTTGATCTGCAAGTTCTTTAAAATTGGGCTGTTGAACGACTTGCGGAACCTGGGCGATCGCTTCGACAGGTGTAGTTAAATCGGGATGTAACTGAACAGACGCTTGAGCTTGAAGGAGCGATCGCGCGGCTTCTGCAAATCCCTGTTCCAATATATTGCCAGAGAACAGTCGAGCAAAAAGGCGATCGGGCGATCGTAACTCTCCACCTCGAAACGGGTCTTGCACAGCCGTTTCTTGAAACTGCAACTGCCCATTTGCCTCGATTCTGAAGACCATCTCAGCGTCAATAAATGTATCCCCGTTTTGGCTCAAATAATGAGTCAAAAATAGATCATCCCCATGTCGCTCAATGACCAAAGGAATCCAAGGTTCATTCTCAATCTTCAGATGAAAATCCTCTCCATCCATGACCGCTTGAAGCAAACCCGCTTCCTCAAGAAATCGAGCAACTCGTTTCTCAACGATTCCTTTCTGCTCCTTTGGAAGGGCGATCGATCGAGGCGTATTGCTCGGCGCAACTGGTATTGGCTCAAATAATGCTTTACCTGCTTGCTGCTCTAATCCACCTAAGTCAATCACTTCCAGCTTTGGTAATGCAATCCCCAGATAATCACGCGCTATGTCTTTGAAATCGAACGCTGCCAGCGTGTATCCTCGCTGCTGCATGATCACATTGAGCGTTTGCTCTAACCGCTCAGGAGAAATGACCCCCTCCATACGATCGCTCACCGAATAGAAATCAGAGCCGATCGCCTCAAGCAGGGCTTCATCCAGGTAATATTTACCGCCTGATTCTTTCGCTCTAGGCGCTTGCAAGAGGAAGCCTTCGCCGTTGAATTGCGATCGCACGACCAGCAATTCATCGAGCGTTTTGACAACGCCTTTGCGATCGGTCAAATCCGTGATAAATGCTTTGATCTGATATGGTTCTTTGAAAGCGATAGGTTCTTCTCTCAAACTTTCCTGAATATCAAACTCTTTGGGCATGATCAACCCTTGCCGAATCTCTCCCTGAGTATCGGTGTAGTTCACCAACTTGCCTTTAGGATATTTCTCAAACGCTTTGATGATGTTGCCTGTGAAGATCTGACGATCAATCCGCCCCTCTTCCTGACGTTTATCAAACAGAGCATAGACATCATTGCCAAACCAATCCTGGGCTTGAATACTAATCACAGCAGCATTACTGCGACCTGTGTTGAGCTTGGAAAGCGGCAACGTGATCTGCTTGGCAGAGTCCGCCACCAGAATCCGCATCTTCCAACTATTGGGCGCTGCCGGACTGCCAGGACGTATCTTCTGGTCAATCCCTGCTACCACACCATAGAAAACATTAGCCGTCGTAGGCGTAACGACACGAACAGGAGTGCCCGGACTGTATTGTCTCAACACGGCTTGAACCTGATGCAATTGTCTGTCGAGTTTGGTGTTGAACTTAGCGATCGCCGTTTCATCTTTCTTAGAAGCGACAATCTCTTTGCGGTATTGCTCAGTCGTAGTTTGCAGATGAGCGATCGTCTCTGAATGCTTCTGCTGAGCGGCTTTTGTTAAAATATCAGGATCATGTTCTGATATGTTCTCGATCGATGCAAATCCGACTCCAGCCCGAACTACATTGACCATCTGAAGTTGCGTCAATGGTTTGCTGGCACTTTTTGTATCCACAACTTCCAGATATAGCCCTACGGGTAAACGTTAGGACGCTCCTTAAATGCAGCATCTACGCAATCTCGAAAGCTATCGAATTCATCCCATCGTTGTCTCATCCAGTTTTTAAGCACACTCCACCAATGTTCGATATCGTTTAAGTCTGG
>JBBSFA010000105.1:0-7596 GCA_038239185.1 Elainellales cyanobacterium
CGGCTCAGCCAGAACGAGTACCTGCTGAGGTTCCACGGCATCTTTAAGTAGCTCTTCAGGGAAGGGTGTGAAGGAAGACAAGAGTTTCTAATATTCAGTTCAACTTTCTTAACATACCACAAAGCTATCCCCCTGGGGGGCATCGATAAGACCTAATTTTAGCTTGAAATTCGATCGCAGATTAGATCGCGACACAGCTAACTATGAAGCTTTTTTGAAGCCTATTTATCAAAGGAGGCTTATATCTGTAGAACCGGAGTTCCATAAGGTAGGATGAGGTGCTTGATACTGCCTGTCTCTCTCTATCTGAGAGCACTGCTAGATAAGCCTTAGAAACTACATCGAGTGGAAGACTAACGTGGATCTTATTCAAGAAATCATTCGGGCGATCGTCTTGGGAATAGTTCAGGGCATCACTGAGTTTTTACCCATCAGCAGCACTGCCCACCTGCTGGTGTTCACCAAACTGCTGGGCTGGACAGATGTAGGACAAAAATACTTTGTCGATGCGATTCAGTTCGGTAGTGTCCTGGCTGTGATCTGGTACTTCAGGAAAGACATCAGTCAAATCTTGAGCGGAGCGGCGATCGCCTTTCGGCAAAAAGATTGGCAGCGGGAAGAATGGAAGCTGTTCGTCGGTATTGCCGTCGGAACAATTCCAGCGCTAGCAGTAGGCTTTTTGCTCAAGGACATCTTGCCTGACAGCGTTCTGGTGATCGCCATCATGTCGATCGTCATGTCGCTGCTGTTGGCACTAGCTGAAAAGATCGGCAGCCGCAAGCGGGGCTTTGAGTCACTGCAAATTAGCGATGGAATTTTGGTCGGGCTAGGGCAAATGATTGCCTTATTCCCAGGAGCGTCGCGATCGGGTTCTACGCTGACGGCAGCCCTGTTCCTGGGGCTAGAGCGACCAACAGCAGCCCGTTTCTCATTCTTACTTGGCATTCCAACGCTGACGATCGCCACACTCTATCAGGCGCGTAAAGCTTTCGCAAATGTCGATAGCCTGCTTGCTTTAGCCGCTGGGATCGTTTCAGCCTTCCTGTTCTCCTATATATCCATTGCTTGGCTGCTGCGCTATTTGCAGCGCCATAGCAACTGGATTTTTGTCTGGTATCGGCTGGGATTTGGGGCGCTGTTGCTGCTAGGACTAGCGATCGGTTTCTTCAAAACAGCCTAAAGCGATCGCCTCCTACTTTTGCTGAAACAAACCAGACAGCCGATCGCCAATCTGAGAGCCAATCTGAGAAATCATGCCTTGAACCGGATTCGGCAGCTTCGATTTAGGTGGCTCAGCAAGCTGAATTGGCTCGTCTTTATACTCTTTGAGGCGATACCCATACTCTAGCTGCGTCTGGTTCTTCTTGAGGATGGGAAAAAGCCGAAAGGCTCCTTGTAGGAGCTGCGCTTGGCTGTCGTAAATGGCGTGGTTGATCTGGTTCGATCGCTGCACCGCCAGCGCCCCTACTGGATACCACTGCTTTTTGCCCTGAATGCGAATGTAGACCTCATATTCTGGGAGTCCATCCGATCGCATTTTGTCTAACCGTTTAGCAGCAGTAGTGCGCTCTTGCACTCGCTTGGAAACCTTGGGCTGAGGTTTAGATGCGCCGAATCCACGGGTGTCTGTCATAACGGGCGATCCTCTAAATCGTGAATGCTAAATCGTTAATAAAAGTTTACTTTATTTTAAGGAATTCTACGCCTAAAGCTCCGGCGATCGCTGCGCTACAGGCTGCGCTGAAAGCCGTAAAAAATAACCACCATGCAGCGATCGCCGCCACTTTGCGAGTTTCCTCAACCCGACGCTGCGCTTGCTGTTGAAGCTCCTCAAATTGCTGCTGGGTTTGCTGCTGAAGCTCCTCTATCTGTTGCAACAGGCGATCGCGCAACTTTGCCGATTGGATCAGAAAAGGCTGGGGCAGCGCTTCAGAAAGCAATTGGCGGGACTGAGGTAACCCTTCTGACACCTCAGTCAGCAATTGGGTGAATAGCTCATGGCTCCATTGATCTAGGCGATCGGGCAGCGTTTGTATCGCGGCTTGGGGGGCTTCAAGTGCGGTTTTAACAGCAGCAAGGGGCGAGCCTTTGGACAAGGCGGATTTCACCCACTGCTCTAAACCAGGCAGGCTAAATTTAGGATTTTCGAGTAGGCGATCGAGGATGTGCTGAAGTTTTTGCTCATCAAACGAAGGCGGATTGAGAGAATCAAAGTAATCGCTGACTTTCGAGAAAAGGCTTTCCAGTGTGGGCGAGATTGATGAATCCAGCGACAAATCTGGGATCTGAAGCGCCCTAGGCTTAAAGATTTGCGGCTTAAAGATTTGCAAATGTTTTGCCTCTCGGTTGGCATTAGCGCTTTGCCAAACCTCGGCTAGCCTTGCGACAACTTGCTGCCGTTGCGGCTGAGTCAAACTCTTGCGGCGATCGAGTAAAGCCACCCAATCTGCCGCCTCAAAATCGGGTAGCGAAACTTTCATCTCCTCTAAGAGCTGTTCCAACTTCTGTCCAACTCGATCTGGCGTTAATTTTTCAGGGTTTGTATACCGCAAATAAGACTCCAGTTTTTGCCGCAGATGAGTCACTTGCTCCGGTACAGCAGCGTCGATCGCCGGATCAGGTTCTGCGACCAGTTTAGATTGTCCCTGAAACCGCTGCTGTAATGCTTGAAGCTGTTGCCAAACATCTTCAAGCTGAATATCTGAGAGCTGTTTGCCTGAAAGCCGTATCCCTGAAGAATCGATCAGTTCCGCAAAATCAACCTGACTGAGTGATTCACGTAGAATGCGCTTGAAGTCAACCTGCGGCAGGTTTAGCCATTGAGAGAACTTAGGATCTTCGGAGAATGATTGTTCTAGCTGAGTGCCAATCTGGTCAAGCTTTACAGTCTCTGGGTTGGCAGCTTTCAAGAAGTTCAGCAATTCGGTGGCTAGCGCTTGATCCGTCGGTTCATCTGGCTCTTGCCGACCGGTTCCCAACTGCCCGACAATTTCCTCGGCTGCGGCTTTTGAGAAACCAGTTCGCTGCTGAATTAACTCCATCAAGCGCAGCCGATCGCTTGAGCGCAGCTCACCTACAGACAACTCTAGATCTTTCACCAAAGCTAATAGATCGCGCTGTAGTGTTTCTGAATCCATCTGAGGCGGCGCGATCGTTTTGAGATAATCCTCAACAATCGGGCGAACGTTCGCCAAACTGAGCGCCGTTTCTTGTCGAATGAGTGCAATCGCCGCTCCTTCGCTAAGCAGACCCTCTGTCTGCGTATCTGGCGTATCTTTAGATTGCGTAAAGGCTGAACCAATTGCGCCAACTAAACGACGCACTCCAGCAGTTGCCAACTCTAAAATAGAACCAGCGATCGAACTGATGGCGATCGAACTGATCCAAAGCAGAATTAAAAAATAAGCCGACCAAATCACTAACCCCACTAGTGCCCCAGAAATCGGATCGCTGACCTGAGTCACCTTAACTGCCAGAAAACTAGCCGCAAATAAAACAGTGTCGATCGTGGCTAGAAGACTCAATCCTGCGGCAATACTAATTTTGGAAAGGGTACTGCCTAGTGGAGGAGTAGAAGTTTCTTTAAACTCTCTCTGTTCTGAAACACTCTCTTCTAAGTTTTCAATAGCAGCGTTATTGGTTGAAGCGATGGTGCGAAACCCTAAAGCTGTAATGCCGATCGCTAGCCCCAAGCTTGTTATCAGCAATTGAAAAGCAAAAGAAGTGATTAGCCCCACAATCAAAGCTGCCAGAATTTGAGTTCCAACATCCACAGAGATCGCGCTGTATTCGACACGGGAAAGTGAGTCAACGCGAGAGAGTGAGTCTGAAAAACCTATTTCTAAAAGCATCATCTGAATAAGTTGAGCAATTTATTGAGCGTTTAGGGCAGTTCCGACTTGGGAATACTAATCCTAGAGAATTACTTTTTAGATAGAGTCATGGTAGACCAACGAATAGTAAAACGTCCTGCTTCGTTAGTATCAGCTTTGGGTCTGATGGCATTATGTGTTGGGATTTCTCCGTTGTTTCGCAGTTCTGCTTGGGCGACTCCAACAAAAGTCTCCGGCAGTGAGTCCTCTCATATATCCAACAAATCAGCTCGTGTTACATTTGTTCCTCCTCAGCGCAATGCACCCCGTGAGACGCGGGGTGGAGCCTCTAGAGGCGAAGTTTGCGCTTCAAATTCGGCTACAAATTCTCCCCAGTCGCTGAAGCTGTTGATACCTATCCAGTCAAGCTATGGATTGACTTCGAGCGATCGCCCCACGTTTTTTGCCTATGTTCCCACGACTTCTGCAAGAAAACTATTTTTCAGCTTGAAAGATGAAACCGGAGAAGTTCACTACCAAACCAACATTCCCATTACAGGCAAGGGAGAAGTGGTGAGCTTTACCCTGCCCGAAACCATATCAGCCCTAGAAATGGGTCGAGAGTACGAGTGGGGAATTGCGCTACTCTGTTCTGGCAAACTCAGACCAGATAGTCCTTTTGCCAGCGGTTGGGTTCAGAAAGTCGCGCTGTCTGTGTCCCTCACCAGTCAGCTAACTACCGCTTCGCCGCTCGATCGCGCTGCCCTATATGGAAAGTCTGGGATCTGGTACGATGCCTTGGCAACCCTGGCTCAACTCAGACAAGAGCAGCCTACCGACCCAAATTTAGAATCGAACTGGAAAGACTTTTTGGGTTCAGCCGGATTAGAAGCGATCGCGGCTGAGCCTTTGGCAAATTGACGGACTTTCCCTGTTAGATTACCGTTTCGACGAAACCAATTTTTTATTGAAAGCCATGATTTGCAAGGCTTTCAATAAAAAATTGTCTTTGACTTAGCGGCAATCTCTACAAATCGCGCTTCTTCAATCTGAAACCTCTGCAATTAGGCGATCGTTTGGACAGGGATGAAACGAACTAAGAAATCAATCAAACGATTTAAGCTGATCCCAAAACTGCTCCCAGAATGGCGACTATTGGCAATTGCCCCTGGTGCGGCTATTTTAGCGATCGCCTTAAGCTGGACTGGACTGACCCAATCTTTAGAATTTACGGTCTTTGACCAATACTTTCGATTACGCCCTCTAGAACCGCCTGATCCTCGCATTGTGGTGATCACGATTAGCGATACAGATATCACGCAACTGGGACATTGGCCGATTTCAGACGAAGTCTTGGCTAGGCTATTGCACAAGCTAAAGAGCCAACAAGCTAGAGCTATTGGACTAGACCTTTATCGAGATTTGCCTGTTGAACCGGGTCATAAAGCTCTGGTTCAAGCTTTTCAAACGATGCCAAATGTAATTGGAATTGAGAAGCAATTAGGGACTCGACACGTTCCTGCTGCTGCCGTTCTGGCTCAGCTCAACCAAGTGGCAATGGCAGATATTGTTGAAGATAGCGATGGCACCGTCAGACGAGGATTACTATCTGCAACGGATTCCCAGGATCAAATTCACCTAGGTTTAGGGGTTGTAGTCGCTCTACAGTATCTAGAAACCGAAAAGATTACGCTTGAAGCTGGAGAAAATTCATCACAGCTAAAGCTAGGTCAGGCTATATTTGAGCCGCTTGGTAGCAATGATGGGGGATACGTCCGGGCTGACAATGGAGGCTACCAGATTCTACTGAACTTTCGGGGATCTCAGAAAAACTTCCAATCCGTTTCAATCACAGATGTGCTGAACGATAGAATACCGGCAGGATTTTTACGCGATCGCATTATCTTCATCGGTTCAACGGCTGAAAGTACCAATGATTATTTTCTGACTCCTTACGACAAGAGCTGGACTACCCGATCGCCTAGAACACCGGGCGTATTTATTCATGCCAATTTAGCCAGCCAAATTCTTAGCGCAGCTCTAAACAAACGACCCTTCATTCAAGTCCTTCCAGACCCTCTAGAGGGGACTTGGGCATTAACTTGGTCAATCGTTGGAACGTTCCTCAGTTGGAGAATTCTCCAGGCAACCGGGATAGGGAACCAACATCTGATTTATATCGGTGTAACAGTTGGAGTTATCCTGCCAGGAGGCGGACTGCTCTCAATCAGTTATCTGATATTTGCAAAGAATGTATGGATTCCCGTGATACCTGCCCTCATCAGCTTGATAGCCGCAGCGATCGCCAATCTCATTTTTTATAGTCAAAGACTTCAGCAGCTTGCATATTTGGATGGATTAACCCAAATTGCAAATCGCCGCCGCTTTGAAAAACAGCTCGCTAGCCAGTCTCAAGTACCGGGATACCTGTCCCTATTGCTATGCGATGTGGATTTCTTCAAAAAATACAATGATACTTACGGTCACCAAGCAGGCGATGCCTGTTTACAGCAAGTCGCTGCTGCCCTCCGTTGTGCAGTTCGCCGATCGGACTTAGTAGCTCGCTACGGTGGAGAAGAATTCGCTATAATCCTTCCCCACACTGACTCCGAAGTTGCAATTAAAATTGCAGAACGTGTGATCAGACAAGTGAGAGAGCTTAAGTTACCCCATGTAAGTTCTACGATAAACGACTATGTAACGCTGAGCTGTGGTGTAGTCAGCCTTAAAATTGATGCTCATACCATTTTTATATGAAGCTACACATAATTAAAAGGCTCGAAAAGCTCCTGAATCAAAGGTTTCAGCTCTCAATGATTTGTGCAGCTTCACAGTAAATTGGTATCAGCTTCTAAAAGACCCAACTTGGTCGTATACCAGTCTGGTGACTCAAGCAGATAAGGCTCTTTACAACGCTAAGGGACAAGGACGCGATCGCTTCGTTGCCGCTTCTTAGCCTACTACATCACATCAAGCTACCTAAAAAGACGGGTTGATTGCATTCGACAAGTGCAATCAACCCGTCTTTTTTCACTTGAATAAAATCGAACCAAGTGTTTATACGTAGTATTTATTGTCACTAAAACTTTTATTGTGAAGATGAACTTATCTGGTGCAATATTAATCACAAAAGCTTCACCATAAACCATTTGAAGCTGAATATACTTAAGTTGCTGGGAAAGGTAAGATTTTTAGTTGGAACTATTTTATACCATTTACTTCCTATTACTTAGAAGCGCATTACAGACTCAATGCTCGAAAATAGCAAAACGGTAGTGCAGATCAAAGGACGGAAGTGCTGCTGAGTTTTCACTGAAACTTAGTTGAAGCGATCGCCCCTTCATTCCAACTTTATCCGTAATATCCCGTAAAATACCCTTCCATTTACACACAAACAAGTGTCATTCTATACATAAACCTAAACCGCAACCCGATCGTAACCTGTTGAGACTGGCGGCTGGATTGCACCAATTTTTAACTTGGAGCCTAAACATTTAACTTGGAGCCTGAACAATGGTCACATTCAATTTTTCCTTTCAACCCGGTATGTTTTTACAACAGATGATCGGCTTTGAAATTGCAGGTCGGGTTTGGGGACAATATCTCACGGACAACGCTACGGTAAACATCCATGTTGCAATGAGCACTAGTCTCGCTAGCAATGTTTTAGGTGGTTCATTGCCAGGGTTTAAAACCGGGCAGCCGTATTCCTCAGTCTATGGATTATTAGCGAATGATGCAACCTCCGCTGATGATCGAGTTGCATTTCCTACCTACGCGAATC
>JBBSFA010000106.1:0-7579 GCA_038239185.1 Elainellales cyanobacterium
CGATTAAGCAGACAGAACCAAAAGGCAACAATCCCTAACAGTGCCAAATTTTGCCTGTTAAACCTGCTGAATACGATCGCCGCGATGCCCAGATGACAAACCGCAAAGATGATTCGCCAAGGAACCACCCACTGGTCAAAACGGCGTAGCCCCAACAGTTGGGTCAGCGAGCCTAACAGATAGAACAGCGGCAGCAACGTCGGATATTTGTCATTGTCCAGCATGTTGCCTGACAAGGTGCGGATGTAAGGATCTTCTCCTAAAAGAATGCGCGTGCTTTCCTGAAAAATTGCCTTAATATCACCGCTGGGATCAGCAAAATTGAGTGAGAAAACGGTCAATAAAAAGATAGGAATGGCGATCGCCAGCGCAAGGCTGAAGCGAGTCCAGTGTTTTGATGTAAATCTGTTCATCGAAAATCGATATTTTTATACATCAGCTTATTTTCTCACTTCGCTAGCCAGCCTAGTCAATCAATCCAGGTGGCGGGGTGATCTCAATGCGGCGCTGCGGCAAATCTACCGTGGGGACGATCGCTTTGACAAACGGAATCAGTAGCTTAAGGGCTTTAGCTTCAGCACCAGTCCGCTGCACCTCTAGCAAATCATTACCAGCCGGAATGATATCTGTTACCACGCCAATCAACTGCTGTGTTGCCTGATCAAACACTTCTAGCCCTAGTAGATCTGGCACATGAAACTCGTCTTCTGCGAGCTGAGGGCGATCGCTCTCTGGCACCAGGATCAGACAGTCGCGCAATGCCTCAGCCTGACTGCGATCGACAATGCCCGCAAATTGCACCACATATAGCCCTTTGTTGCTTAGATAGCGCCCAGACTTTAGCTCGATCGGCTCTGGCTCAGTCATTCCCGGACGCAGTAACCATCGCTGTCCGGGCTGCATAAATCGCTCTGGGAAGTCGGTGCTTGGATAAATCCGCACCTCGCCTTTTAGCCCTTGAGTGTTGACAATTTTACCGATTTCTAGCCATTCGTTAGGTTGCATGAGCGATCGCAAAGAAGCAGAGCGATCTTATTGAAACACAGCGGCGCTAAAGTCGGCGCAAATCAAGCAGCTCAGCGCAAAAAATTAGGCTGCAAAAGTGCTTGACGCTTTTGCAGCCTGTTTTTGGATAGCGCGATCGCAGTCAATCTAGAGAATTTGCTCTACTTCAGCAATTTCAGGAATAAATTCCCGCAAGCGTCGCTCAATTCCCATCCGCAAAGTCATAGTAGAGCTAGGGCAAGAGCCGCAAGCACCCTGTAGGCGCAGTTTCACCACGGGTCCATCGATCTCAACTAGCTCGACGTTGCCGCCATCCGACATCAGGTAGGGACGCAGGTCATCTAAGACCGTTTCAACGTTTTCAGAGGTCAACTCCATCGTTTGCATAATCTTCTTTTCTCACTCGCAGTTTAGACAGTTTGAAGGCTTCTCTTAGCTCGATCGTAGCTTGATTTTCTGAGAAATAGCTGAGAGCCAGCTATTTCAGCAGTTCAATATTAGAGAACAAAAATTCGCTGGTGGTCTGTTTGCCATCCTGCTGCGCTTGAATCAAGCGACGGCTTAAGATGTAGTAGCCGCCAACATCT
This sequence comes from Elainellales cyanobacterium, assembly GCA_038239185.1. Lineage (GTDB taxonomy): Bacteria > Cyanobacteriota > Cyanobacteriia > Elainellales > Elainellaceae > FACHB-886. The sequence goes on from JBBSFA010000106.1 coordinate 1,593, forward strand.
TCGTAGTCGTCCTCAAACACCTGTGATCCTTTCTGGTCGCCCGTTTTGACATCGTGATACACCGAGTCATAGCCTTTAGATAGGTAGCCTTGCCCGGTTTGGTGGCTGCTAAACGTGTTGATCGTCACGACCACGCTGTGAATGTGGCGATGCACCAGCGAAACCTCTTTGTTGCGAACCTTGTAGCGATCGCCCATGGCTTTGCCGCTGACAAAGATTTCGACTGCACCCGCTTCGTCGGTTTCGCCCAACGTGAAGTGGTTTTCGCCGTGGCTCTTTTCAAACGTGTTGCGAACGCGATGCACCGCAATTTCCCAAACCTGACCCGCGATCGCTTTCTTGGCTTCTTCGTCCGACACATCAGAGACTTCATGCGCCAAACTGCCGTCTTTCGGGAAAATCTTCATCTTGCCCGTATAGGTGTGTTCGCCCTCTTTCAAGGTGACATTTGCCGTGTAGCCCGGAAACTGATCATCCCAGGTATAACGGTTCTCATACGCCGCCTGAAACAGCGATCGCGCTTCCGGCTGATCGATCGGTTGCTCAGCAGCACCCTGGATGGTTTTATCAATGACTTGCTCAGACATGCATTTGCCCTTGTTGACACCATCTGCGATCTTAACGAATTAAAGGGCATTCCGTCAGGCTACTTGCCGAGTTTCTATCTGCCGAGCTTCGCTTTTGCCTGTCGCCGCAATTTCTGTGAGTCGGTGTTGTTCGGGTCGAGCTGGAGGGCTTTATCCAGGGTGACGATCGCCTCGTCGTAGCGCTGGAGCGTCAGCAACGCCGCGCCTTTCGTTCGCCAAGCTTCGGCAGAATTGCGCTGGAGCCGAATTCCTTCATCCAATGCCGTCAGCGCTTCAGCAGAGCGTCCGAGCTTTTGCAGCGCCACACCGCGTTTGACCCAGCCGCTGGCAAAGTTAGGCTTCGAGAAGGTGACTCCTTCATAAACCTTCAGCGCTTCGTAGGTGCGGTTTTCCAGCATCAGCGCGTTGCCTTGGCTCCAGAGCGCTTCGGGATAGTTGGGGCGGTAAGCCAGCGCGTCGTTGCAGGTGACGATCGCCTCTTCGGGTCGATCCAGTTGGTTCAGCGTTTCGCAACGTCCGGCATAGGCTTCGGCAGAGCTGGCATTGAGCGCGATCGAGTCATCGTAAAGCTTCAGGGCAGCTTCGTACTGTCCACTCTGGCGGAGTTGGTTTGCCCGATCCACAAACAGCGCGGCTCTTTGCTTCGGATCAGTCGGTAAAGGCGGAGGTGAAGGGGCGATCGCCACCGGATTGCCAGTTGAAGATTGATCCGACCAAATCTTTACGGCGACGCTCAGACCGATCGTCACCCCTGCCGTCAGCGCGATCGCGATCCCCATCCGCGCTAGCCACTGCCGCGATCGATTACCAGACGGAGCTTTTGGCTCGGCGGTTTGATCCGGATGAGGACGGCTAATGGCGTGAGTCAAGCCCGTTCCACTGGGATCGCTAAGTCCACTAGTGTGAGTGAATCCAACAGGATGATTCGAGCCGTTTGCATCAGATTGTCCCTGGAACTGCCCGACTGCGCCTGACTGCCCGACTGTTCCCGACTGCCCGACTGCGCCTGACTGCCCAATGGTTCTAAACTGTCCAACTGTCTCCGACTGTTCTTTCGATCGGTTGTCCGAGAGTTCTCCAGCCTGGGTCGCAGGATGCCCAGTATTATCCAGGCGCTCGAATTCCCAAATTGCCGTTGGGGTCAGATCTTCACCCGATAGAGTAAAGTCTGCTTCGCTGAAGTTGGGCTTGGGGAGCGCTGGCGCGTTTGAAACCGATTGATCTGCTGGCGCGATCGTGATTCCGGGTTCGGGCGCGTTCGCCGTAGCAGCAACCGTCGGAAATAGAATAAACGGATCAGTCACTGACATCGGGATGGGTTCAAGCACCTCTAGCACTTCGATCGCCGTAGGATAGCGCTCGCGGAAGTCATAGCGCACCATTTGATCGAGCACCTGCATGAGAGTGGGGTTGAGATCCGTGACATGCTGATGCCAAGCAATTTCGCCCTTTAGATCCTCACCCAAATGACGGGGATGAATGCCCGTCAAAGCCTGAATGCCCAAAATTCCTACTGCATAGATATCGCTGCTGAAGCGAGGTTTGCCAGCGAGTTGCTCGTTCGGCATGTATCCCTGAGTGCCGATCGAAATAGTCAGATTAGTCATCCCTGGCTCTAGCTCGATCCCCTGAGTGCCGACCTGTTTCACGGCTCCGAAGTCAATCAAAACGATGCGACGATCGCTCGCTCGACGAATCAGATTAGAAGGCTTGAGGTCGCGGTGAATCACCTGGCGCTGATGCACAAATGCCAGTACAGTCAACACTTCTTTAAGGAAAAATAAGACCTGATTTTCTGACCAGTATTTTCCTTCCGCTAGCTCTTTGGTCAGAGGCAACCCCTCGATATACTCTTGAGCTAAATAAAATTCTTGATTTTCTTCAAAGTGAGCCAACAGGCGCGGAATTTGGTCATGAATCCCCAATTGGTAAAGCACCTGCGCTTCGGTGTTGAAGCAGCGCCTTGCCATTTGCAGCGTGTCGTCGCTGCGGATCTGTGGCTTGAGTTGCTTGACCACACAGCGGGGATGTCCTGGCAGATGCAGATCTTCTGCCAAAAATGTCCGACCGAATCCGCCCACCCCTAGCTGGCTGATGATCTTGTAGCGCCCACCCACAGGCCTATCTGAGCTAGTCGGGGAAAAGGAGCGACTCATGGTGGAATTGGCTTCGCGAAAGTTCAGTCACAATCAAGCCTCAGAAGCGATCGGCCTCAAATGGCATTTCAGGTTGTTGCCTAACAGACGGCTAGTTGATGTAGCTTGGACGTAGATGCGCGAGAAGATAAAGCCCCTATAAATTTTACTCCAGCCTCAAGAAGTAACCCGGATTCATCCTCTTACCCTGTTAAGGTTCACCTGTGAGTCAGGGGCTATACAAAACAGTTCAAGACTGCTGCTTTTGAAGGAAAAGTTGCCCTTAATCGTACCCTTTATTTATAAACAAGGAAGAGTACCCAATCGGGTGATCTTAAGAAAGGGTGAAGGAAGTGATAGCTTTCTACTCCACAAGCTCTGTATTCACTTCGTTAATTTGCCGCCGTTTAAGTTCGACAGATTCTGATCGCGGCAGCAAATCAAAGACTTTGCGGAAAACATCGTCCACTTTTTCATAGGCGATCGATCCCTTTTCGTTGAAGACAACCTTACCCGACTGATCCAGCAGCACCGTCTGCGGCACAAAGCCCTCGTAGTAATAACCTGGCTCCATCGGCGTGTAGCTAGGCTTAGACGGAATGGAATCTGCCAGCACCGGGATAAAGTTAGCAGCGCGACCATAGAACGCATCTAGCTGCGAGACAACCGAGACGTAGCGCTTGCAGTCTTTGCTATCGTCCACGTAAAAAACGAGCAAAGTCGGGCGATCGTGCTGAAACGATTCGACAAGGGTAACTCTGGGCGGCACGAGAGAGCCGTTGCCTGCATAGAGCGGGAATATGTTGCCGTCGAAATGATCATCCGTCAGGGTTGCCCAAGCGGCGGGAGTTGTCAGCAGCAAGCCCATGATCATCACGATTAGGCAAGCCGCGATGCGAATCGGAAATCGAAATTGAAGCTTTAAATTCATCAAAAAATTCATCAAAATTGCTGTTCAATCATCAGGAACCTAACTATGACATTGTGCAGTATCAGGAAGCAAATTTTTCGATTTTTGAGAAAAAAGCGCAAATTTTTTGTTTTTAAGGGATATAAGCGATAAAAGCCGCATTATCGTCGATCCTGCCACGCATTTCCGAGTCCTTTCAGAATGCCGCGCCCGATTAAACCAAGACTGCGCCCAATTACTTCCGTAAGCACATAGATGATGCCATTTCCCGTCAAAGACACCACCGATCGCAACCGAGGGGCGATCGCATCACGGGTTTCAAGCACCAGCGTGATTGCAAAGGGAACGCCCGAAAGTTTCTCTAGCTCCTGATTTCGGGGCGCATAGATGGTCGTTTTTTGAATGCCTTTCCAAGAAAAAACATAGAGCCGATGCTGACTCTCAAAAATGGCTTGGGGATCGCGAAAATAGCGTTCCATCCGATATCGCCAGGATAGATCATTGCGAAACCGTTCGATTTCGCGATTGGAGAGGAGACGGCGCTGATAGAAGCTTTCTTTGATCGGTTCTACGCTGGCAAATCGATTCAGTAAGGGCTGCACGATCGCATTGGCTACTTGGATCAACAGATTTTCGGTCAATAGTTCAGCGCGAGCTAACGCCTCTGGATTGCCCGCAGCATAGGAAACGCTATCCACCACGATCGGCGTTTTAAACAGCAAATGACTCAGCAGGTCAGTCACGTTTGGGATGCGATCGAGCAGGGCTGACTGCACGATCGCGGTTTCTGCTAGTAGCGTACTGACTACTTCGACCTCGATGCCCTGGACGCGAACGGTAGAATATCTGCCAAAAAAGTCAATGACGATCGCTTGCCACAAATCTAGGAGGATGGGCGATCGTTTTGCTGTGAGCTGCACCGCTTGGACTTCAGAGTTGCGGAGTTCATCCAGCAGATCTTCCTGCTTGCGTAGCACTAGATAGAATAGCTCTCTCTTTTTTTCTTCCCGCAAAATATCTGTTTCCAGCGGTGTTTCGGTCTGATTCTCTAAGCTGCCTTGCAGTTTGGTCAGCACGGCATCGAATACCACAGATTGCAGAGTGCGGCTGTCAAGGATTGGACTAGCTGCTGGCTGGACGGCAAGCTGATCGGCAGCAAACTGAGCCAACCGCAGATCCAAACTTGTGTCGGCTCTGACTGATCCCTGGTCTTTTGGCGGCTCGATCGAGTCTTTGCTCCGCAGCAGATTGACTAGTTGCCGAGCCGCTCTCAGTTCACGCTGTTGCCCAGCCAGGATGGCGCGATCGAGCAGCGATAGATCCAGGCTTCGCAGCTCAGCGTTTACCTTCGTCAGGGCAGCATCAATTTGGCGCATCCCCGATCGACTGAGCGCAGTCCGAAGCTGAGCAAAGAGAGATGAACGACGAGGCGATGAGGTCACGATCGCGGTATTCTCGATCGCCAAGCCTAATTCGGGTGCTGATCCCCGCTCCACAAAGGGTGATCGCCCCCGTACCACTTGCCGGATCACCGTGGCTAGCTCAGCCGCTGCCAGCGATTTAGCACAGTAGCCAGCAGCCCCCACCTGCTGAGCAGCGGCGACCAAAACAGGTTCAGTATGAGCGCCCAGAAAGAGGACGGGCAACTGCGGATAGATTGCTTTGATCTGCTGGCAGAGCGTCAACCCTTGCATCCGCCCTGAGCCGATGTCGAGAATGACCAGATCGATCGCGGCAGCCTCAGTGAGAAAGCGCAATGCCTCCTCACCCTCTGCCGCTTCTGCCGCAATCTGTAACTCTGGATAGCGCTCTAGCCAGACCCGCAATCCTAGTCGAAACACTGCATCTTCATCAACCAGCAGCAGCCGGAAGCGGCGATCGGCAGGTTGAAGCAATGCACCCACGCTCATAGAACCTACAAGACATGCTTAATGTCTGCGCTGATAGTACCGATCGTCATAATAGCCCTCATAGGAGGCGCGAGGACGCAAGAGGCGCTCCTCTGGAGAAGGCTGCGGCGGCACAGGGATCGGATCGACCACCACAGGCGGGGCGGCAGACGGAGGATCAGCGGGAGTAGAGTTGTTGGCTGGACTAGAGTTATTTTCTGTCGATGGCTTTGGGTTGGGCGGAACGAGATCAATGTTATTGGGCAAATTCGAGTCAGGCGACTGCGACGAGTCGGGCGACGGCGATGAGTCAGGCGAACTGGGATCGATCGGCGGTAGCCCCATGCCATCCAATGGGGAGAAATCGGGACGTGGGGCGGGTTCCAATGCCCGTCGCCAGCGATCGATCGCGTCTTGCGCCTGGTTGTATAGCACCCGTCCTGGAGAAATTTGGCTGGCGGTGCTA